>JAIOAS010000072.1:0-16333 GCA_019873725.1 Chloroflexota bacterium
ATAGTAATATGGATAGGTCTCATCCGAATACACCGCAATTTTGCCAGGTCTGCGGTTCGCCAATTCCAACGCCGCCGTGATGCCTGCCACTCCCCCACCCACAATGACAAAGCGCATTTCCGACTCCTTTCAAACCTCGTCTATTATTCCTCTATTCTGCGGAATGTCCTACGGCTTGTATGTCTCCGCCAGGTAAGTCACCAGTGCGGCCTCCTCATCAGAATTGAGCACAGCGCCATGCTTGAGCATGCGCGTGACAATTTCCTGCCATTCTGCCTGCGTGTAGCGCGCTCCTGTCGTTCTGTTGAGACTGTGACAATCGACACAGCGCGCTTGCAGAAGCGCTGCCGCATCAATCGCCGGGGCCGCGGCACCCGTATCCGGCGCAACCGTTGGAGCAGCCGATTCAGGAGATGGCGTCCCGCCACCACATGCAGCAAGCAACGCACCGCCTACCAGCAACAAGACGACTAACCCAATGACCATTTTTATTCGCATCGTGACCCTCCTTACAATACAATAGAGGTTGGAACTCAGGCTCCAATTTTGCCTGGTCTGGATCGCCAGATCCAGACCAGAACGGGGATCTGGCGATCCTTTTGGAGCGTTTTTGGATCTACTGGAACTGATTGAATAGCCTTAACGGACAATGAACAACTACGGTGATGGACAGCGCGTGACGGCAACTTCGTTATTTTCAAAGTGAAACGCCGGTGAGATTTGCACACGCCCTACACAGGTCAGTGGCCGCTTACTATACGCTATATGGATCCGCCCGTTCTCAATGACCGGCAGTTGTTGACCAAGCACAGTCAAGCCGGTTTGTGCATAATAGATACCCACATAAGCCAGACGCACAAAGCCCTCCGGCGCGATCTCAATGCCCGGCCAGTCGCCGGCATGCGCACTCACCCAGACACGGTCCGTATCACCACCCCAGCCATCATCGTGCAATGAGGTAAACGTGACCTGCTGATCAGCTTGTCCGGCAGCGTACAGATGACCGCGCACGGTCAGTTTTCCCGCGGAATCAGCTTTGATGATTGCACCCGCATCAATCGTCAAGAACGCGCCTGGCCCCACCTCTACTTCGCCTTCAAGGATGCGCGAAATTTGTCCGTCGTCACTTTTGAACTGTACCCAATGCCGCTCGCCGGTCAACGTGCCGGTGACAATGGATACCCCTTGCAAGGCATTGTCCTGGAACGAAGTGGCTCGCAAGTCCGGCGAGGAATCCGGCGTCATGCGCATTGCAGGCCCCGGCGCGAAAGCAATCTGACTATTGTACACCGTAGGAGAGGCATCCTGCAACGTCAGCGTCGCATAGCGCACCTGAACATAGTGAAATTCCGAGGCGACGTCGGAACGCTCCAGAACAATGCCGCCCCAGCCACGCTTGTCCCGTGGAACAAGCGCACCGCCGGTAGTATCTCCGCCATATTCGTCATCGTAGAGCGAGGTAAAGATGATTTGCTCTGCAGGGGCGCTGTTCCCCACAGCCGACAAGGCGCCCCGTACCACCAAACGCCCATGTTCGGCAAATTTCACAACCACGCCCGGATGAACGGTCAATTTCGCCTCCGGTCCTACCGTCACCGTACCGCGCACAACACGCACGATTGGTGTTTCACCGCCCAGACGTTCCCACACGCGCGTGCCTGGCCCGGTGATTGTTATGTCACCCAATAGTTCCAACACATTGCCACCCACATTGTTGCTCAACGTAAGGTTGTTGAGTGTCGGGAAGGCATTGGCATCGGCGCTCAAGGGACACCCGGCAGCATCGGTAATCGTGATCTGCGTTAGCTCAGGCGAGCTACCCTGCATCGTCACAACGGCTTTCGAACGCCCACCGTAGCGGAGTGTGACGTTGCGCAAATACGACTTTGCACTGCTCTCGAAAAATGTCAGACTGCCCCAATCCCCAGGTTGCGGATCGATAGCTTCCAGATACGTCACACCGCCTGCCTCGACGCTGCTGTCATGCAGCGAGGTAAATATCACCCCGTCGGCCTTCAAAAGACCCTGCACCCAGATACCCGGCAGTTGTCCCTTCGGGATATGCCAGAATTTTACAATGACGCCGGATCTGATATCCAATGTCGTATCAGCGCCTACCCGCAACAAACCGGAGACAACGTAAGGAATGTTACTATTGGGCCACACGACGTTCGGGGCCGACAATGTGCCGGGACGCACCTCGATGCCGTGAACGGGGTTCTCCGCGAGGTTAACGTTGTCGGATAGGTCGGGCACCACACTGCCATCAAAGCTGAGGGGGAAGAGTGCGCCGCGCGCGATGGTAATGTCGGCCAGCACGGGCATGCTTTTGTCCAGATAGAGGGCACGGTCGCCGGCATACTCGATCACCGCGTAACTCAACACGGTCGTCTCGGTGGGATTGTAAAGCCGGATGCCCTCCCAGCCACCGGGCGTCTTGTCGAAGGCGGTGAAGGTGACCGGCGCATCCTTGTTTCCGCAGGCGTGCAATGTCCCGTAAACATCGAGCGATGTACCCGGCGTGAAAACCAACGTCGCACCGGGGTAGAGGAGCAGCCGCACGCCCGCCGGTACGACCAACGTTTCTGTGATCAGCACCTGGGTGCCGGTGAAGACCGTGTCGGTGGTCAATTCACCGCCCAGCGCTTCCACCGACGTGAAGTCCTCCAGGCGCAAAGCGCGACACGTCGCCAAAGCAGGTCGCAGCAACACGCCCGCTACAGGTTGAGATTCGACCCCAGGCTCGACGACAGCCGGGCCGCGCAGGAAGAAATGCCACACGAGCATCCCCGCCAGGACAGGGAGCAAAATCAGGCCCAAGATGCTAAACAACACACGCCCATCGAAAATGCGGAACTTGCGCGCTGCCGCAGCAGGCAATGCCTCCGCGATCGCCGCCTCGGGTTCGGGGGACACCGGGCCGGCCTCCGGTGATACAGGGACGGTGAACGGCGATGCGGACACGCCGGTGCCGGGCAGTTCCGTCAAAAGCGCGGATGGCGTAGCAGATTCCGGCGCCAGGGCCGGCGGCGCAAACCCCTGCGTGCGCAGCCGGCGCGCCCGCTGCAAAAAGCTCTCTGCCGGGGGTGGTGCCGGTTCCGGTACGGTTGGCTGCGGCTCGGGCTGGGGTTCTTCCTCCTCCATACCGATAAAGGCCACGCTGGGCATTACGGGTTTGACCGGCGCCGGCGCTTCAACCGCCGGTGGTTCAGGTTCTGGCTCAAGTTTGGCGACAAACAGATCGCCCCAGCCGAACATGTCCTCGGCGGTATCTGGCTCAGGCTCAGGCGCAGGGGGCAGCGCGGCCTCCGGCTCTGCGGTGTAGAGTTGTCCCCAACCAAAGGTGTCAGCGGGCGCAACGGGTTCCGGCTCAGGCTCCGGTGCAGGCTCGGCTTCCTCAGCATACAACACCCCCCAGCCGAACATTTCACCCGCTTCAGGAAGCTCAGGTTCCGGCTCGGTGACGACGCCGCCGCCCGGCTCCGGCAACGGCATGCCGTTGCGCAATGCTTCCACGCCCGCCAAGGCATCCGGGTTATCCGGGTCGATGCGCAAAGCCTGGCGCAAGCAGTCCGCCTGCCGCTTAGGATCGTTGAGCGTTTGCGCCAGCCAGAGCCAGGCCAGCGCGTTATTGGGGTCCTGACGAATAACCTGGAGCAGCAGCTTTTGCGCATCCCCGTAGAACCCTAAGCGGGCGCTTTCAATCGCATTTTGGAGCAGTGGATTTTCCATCTATCACCCTCCCTCAGAAGTAACCACAGCGAAACAGAGGGCACGGAGAAAATTCTAAAGAACCTCTGTGTTCTCCGTGTCGCCGTGGTGCCATATTTTAGTCCTCGTTGGTGTGACTCCTGGAAAAGTAGCGCATGGTTCGTCAGATGCCACTATGCATTTATCCTCTAAACCAATTATACGTGATAATGTGCAGTTGCCTACTGGCTGACGAATCACACTTTCTCATAGCGGACAGGAGACAAGGGATGGGTAGGTTATATCCGGGCAGAGCGGCAACCGGCTTTCGATATGATTAGCCAGCTATCGAATCGGTATGCGCATCAGCGGGTTGTTACCAACTGGGGGGAATCGGCCACCAGTACTCTTCACGTCCACTGGCGGCGGCATCCCACGCATCGGCCATCGCTTCGACCGAACGGGCGCCAGGCGGTAGAACATCGAATCCCCGCCATTCGCCTGTGCGCGCGCCCGGCAACTGCAATTGCGTGTTCCGGCAGTACTCGTACCAATCCCTGAAGGTGTGCCACTTGATGTCGACACCGTAAGGTTCAGGCCGCTGGGTCATCGGTGACAGCGGCTCGACGGTGTGACACGAGTTAAGGATCTTCAGCTTAGAATGTGGGTACATATCGTAGATGGTCTGCGCCAGGCGGATAGACTGTTGAATGGCTTCCTCGTCCTCGCCCGGCAGGTTCAGCGAAAAGTAGACGATGATCGGGACGTTGTACATGTTGACCTCGTCCAGCGCATTGAGCAACTGCGCGTCGTTGTAGCGTTTCCCGTTCAGACGCCGCACGCGCTCTGAGCCGGAATAGGGATTTAGTGCCACGCTGGAGTGTTGCATATCCGCCGTGCGCACAAAATCCTTCATAAAGCCCGGCGGCGGGAGCTGGAAGAACTCGTTGTACAGGCCGATCTTAATGCCGGCGTTGCGGATCGCCCGGAAGAGTGAGCGCCAATAATGGTCGCCCATCGCTGCGAGGTCGTAGGAGAAGCACGCCTGGATCACCCGAAGCTCAAGGAGACGCTTGATCTCGTTCACAATCGTTTCCACCGGGACGGGCACGATGCCGTCGCGCCCGGCAATCGCCTTGTGCGCGCTCTTCGCGCCGCCGCAATAGGAGCACTCGAAATCGCAGCCGCGCGCCGTGGTGATCCAGCGGCCCCGGTAGTGGCTGATGTCCATGCCCTGACGGGCCTGGCGCGCCATTTCCATGTCGATGACCAGATACTCGCGGACGTAGTACTCATCCTGGTGTTCCAACCAGTCCAGGTCGATGAAATTGAAATCCGCAAAATCCTCGGGGCACGCACAGTAGGTCCTGGGATTCTCGACCACCTCGCCCTGCCGACGATACGTCAGGTTAGGGATGCCGGTAAGATCGGGCATGACGCCCTGTTCCGTGCGCAGCAACGCCTGAGCCAACGCCAGCAGTGGGCGCTCGGCGTCGCCCCGGATGATGAAATCGACCACCGGAAAGTCCCTCACGATCTCACGCGCAAAAGCAGAAGCGGTCAGTCCGCCAAGAATGACCCAGGCATCCGGCAGTACTTGCTTGACTACCTGCGCGACATTGAGCGCGCCATAGCTGTGCTCGTACCAGTGCAGGTCAATGAGCACCATCCGGGCCGCGCGGTGATCGTACAACCATTGGCGCAAGTTGAAGGCGTTGTTGAGCATTTTCTCCATCGGGAGGTTGACCCCCCTGACGGGAATACCGTTGTCGCGGAGCAGGTTCAGCAGCGCCGGGACGCCCATCGGCATCAGGCCATACGGTCGCCCGAATTTCGCCCGCGCGGGCGTGTCGTAAAGGTCCACGGCCTGTTTGGCCGGGTGAATGTACAAAGCAGCAGGGACTACGTCCACAATGATCCTCCTTCGAAAATAGCCACCGAGGACACAGAGTTCACAGAGAAAAATCTCTGAGTGCTCTGTTCTCTGTGGCTCAGATTTTCATCCTCGTTAACGAAGATACTCTGCGTTCTCCGCGTGCTCTGCGGTGAAATTTCCATTATCGGGGCAAATCACCAACTCGGCGGGATGGGCCACCAACAAGACTCGTGGGCCGCCCGCGCTGCGTCCCAGGCATCCGCCATCGCTTCCAGTGCGCGACCTTGCGGGTCGCTCAACACGAAACCACGATGCAGCTCGGTGCGCGCTGCCGGGCCGCCCAACTGCGTGTCTCGACAGTAAGTATACCAGTCGGCAAAAGTGCGCATCGTCACGTCGATGGCGTACTTTTCGGGATAGACCGCCATCGGCGATAAGGGGTCCAGGGTGTGACAGGAGTTCATGATCCGGATCCGCGCGGGCGGGTAAAGCTGACAAATTTGTTCGGCCAGCGCGATGGTCTCTTTGAGTGTCTCGCCATTCTCGCCTGGCAGGTTCAGCGAGAAGTAGACGAGGGCAAAAATGTCGTGGAGATGGAGCGCGTCCAGGATGTTGATCAACTCGCCGTTGGTGAAGAGCTTCCCGTTGAGCCGACGCACGCGCTCGTTGCCGGAAAGCGGACTGAAGGCCAGGCACGAGTGCTCGCGCTCTGCAATCTGGGCAAAGCGTTTGACGAATGTGGGCGTCGGAAGCTGAAAACACTCGTTATACAGACCAATCTTGATATTCCGCTGCCGGATGAGCGAAAAGAAGGTCCGCCAGTACTCGTCGCCCAACTCGGCAATGTCGTAGGAAAGCGATGCCTGTTCCACGCCGGCAGCCGCCAGGCGCTCCAGTTCGTCCACCACCACTGCTGGCGAGCGGGGCACGATGCCGTCGCGCATCGCCAGGGTCTTGTGCGCGCTCTTGCAGCCGCCGCAGTATGAACACTCATGTTTACACCCCCGCGCCGTGGCAATCCACCGGCCCAGGAAAGGATCGGTTTTGAGCGCGGCGCGTGCCTTGGGCAAATCGGTGACCAGATACTCGTGCACAAAATACTCGGTGTGATGCTCCATAAAGCTCAGGTCGACGTAGTCGAGGCGATCCAGGTCTTCCGTGGTGGCGCAGTAGCCGAGAGGAGTTTCCAGCACCCTGCCGGCGCTGCGATAGGTCAGGTTCGGAATGTCGGAGAAATCGGAGATAGCCGTCGTCCTGCCAAGACACTGCTGCACTAATGCAAGGAGGGGCTGCTCGGCGTCACCGCGAATCACGAAATCAACGGCAGCGAACCGCTCCAGAATTTCGCGGGCAAAGGCGGAAGCCGTCAGCCCGCCCAAAACAATCCGGGCGTCTGGCAAGACTTCCCTGCATACCTCGGCCAGGCGGATCGCGCCATAGCTGTGCTCGTACCAGTGCAGGTCGATGAGAATCACGCGTGCTTTCGCCTGCGCGCGCAGCCAGCGCCGCAGATCGAAACTACGGTCAAGTTCGCGTTCCAGCGGGTAATTGAGACCGCGCACTGCGATACCGGCGCTGCGCAACACATTCGCCAACGCGGGCACACCCAGCGGAATCAACCCGTAAGGACGGCCCATTTGCACATCGCGCATAGCCTGCTGCTGCACGTAGAAATCGACATCCTGCTTGGGTGGATGGATGTAGAGCACTTCGGCCGGCGGCTTGGGCCGTCCGCAGCACTGCTTGTACTTCTTGCCGCTCCCGCAAGGGCACGGAGCATTGCGCCCGACGCTTCTGGCAATTACCACGAAAATCCCCCTATAGACAAGACACTGCACGGTGCAGCCGCACCCTGCAGTGTCCTCGAATCCAGACTTGCCCCTGACCGCAAACCGGACAGTCCTGACCGCCTACGCTTGGGCGAAAACGCTGCTCAGTTCCTCGCGGGGCAAAACCGTGTGGTCACGATAGAGATAGCATGCAACCACACGGTCACGCTCAGGCATGAAAAGTTCCGGCGCTTTCGTTTCACAGATATCCATCTTGTAGGGACAGCGCGGCGCGAACTTGCAGCCGGTGATGGCCTTGAAGGCCACCTGACTCTTCTGGATCATCTCCTCGGTGCCCCCCCAGGGCAGATCGGGATCGGGCCAGGGAATCGACGATACCAACAACTTTGTATAAGGGTGATTAGGTTTGCGGATGATGGAGTCCACATTGCCGGCCTCCATCACCGAACCGTGATACAGAATGATGATATAGTCGCTGATGTGGTATGCCGTCGTCAGGTCGTGGGTGATGTACAAGATCGGAACGCCGAACTCCTGATTCAGCGCGCGCAGGCTCTTGAGGATCGTCGAACGCAGCGAAGCATCCACCATGGAGACAGGCTCATCGGTAATGAGAAACTTGGGTTTGAGGAGCAGAGCACGGGCAACCGCGATACGCTGGCGCTGTCCGCCACTCAACTGGTGGGGATAGCGACCCAATGTCTCTTCAGGGCGTAAACCGACCCGTTCAAGCGCATCCTCCATCAGCTCGCGGGCTTCGGCTTTTGAACGGGCCAGTTTGAAGTTTTTGATGGGGATGCTCAACAGGTTATCTACTTTGTAAAACGGATTGTAGACGGCAAACGGGTCCTGGAAGACTGCCTGAACCTCCCGACGGAAGCGAAAGAGTTCCGCACCTTTCAGTTCATGTAACGGGCGTCCCCGGAACAGGACCTGCCCCATCGTAGGCCCGTAGAAGCCTAACAGTAGCATACCCGTCGTCGTTTTCCCGCTGCCGCTCTCCCCCACGACGGCGATAATTTTGGGGAAATACTCTTCCAAAACGAGCGTCATGTCGTCCAAAGCCACCGTGTAGTCGCGCTTGCCGCCAAAGATTTTGGTTACTTTTCTCAACTCAAGTAATGGTGTGCTCATCTTCTTCTTCCCCAAGCTTATGCTGTGTGAAGGTGGCAGGCAACCCACCGGCCCGGCTTGATTTCGACAAACTCCGGAGTTGCCTCCTGACAGAGATTCCAAGCCTTAGGACAACGGGTGTGGAAGACACACCCTTCAGGAGGATTGAGCAGTGAAGGTGTGATCCCCGGTATCCCGCTGAATACCCCTTTGTTCTCCAGGACAGGCAGGCTCTCGATCAAGAGCCGCGTGTAGGGATGCAGCGGGTCGCGGAACATCGCGTGCGTCTCCCCAATCTCCATCATCTTGCCGGCATACATCACGGCCAGACGGTCCACGCTCTGCGCCATCAAGCCCATGTCGTGGCCGATGAGGATGATGGAGAGGCCAAGTCTCTGCTGCAAGCGGTTGATCGTCTCCATCACCTGCCGCTGAATCACCACATCCAGCGCGCTGGTGGGTTCGTCGGCGATGATGACATCCGGTTCCATCGAGATCGACTGCGCTACCGTCACGCGCTGTTGCATCCCACCGCTCAACTCGTGCGGGTACATCTTGGCGACCTTGGGTGGGAGATCAACCATCTCCAACAATTGGGCCACACGCGCCTCGCGCTCTTCCTTGGACATTATGACGCCGTGGTCGAGCATCCCGTCGATCAACTGTTTATCGATCCGCATGACGGGGTTGAGGGCATTCATCGCGCCTTGGGGAATCATCGCCAGCTTGCGCAACCGGGTCTGGCGCATCTTCTCCTCAGAGAGCTTGAGGAGGTCTATGCCATCCAGAATCATCTGCCCGCTCTCGATCTTGCCGGGGGGTTTGATCATCCGCATCAGTGCAAACGCCATCGTCGACTTGCCCGAACCGGACTCACCGACCAGCCCCATCTTCACCCCAAAGTCCAGGGTAAAGCTGACGTCATCGACCGCTTTGACGGCGCCCGCCTCGACATAATAGTAGACTTTCAGATTTTTCACCTGCAACACCGGCTCGCTCATACGGTCCTCCGCGTCCTGGGGTTCGCAAACTCATCCAGCCCGATAGAGATGAGCAAGAAGGCGATAAAGATCGCCGCGATCACGATCACCGGTTCAATGATCCACCACCAATAGCCCTGCAAGAAAGCATTGTAATACCGTAGCCAGTAGATTGTCATACCCAACGACGGCTCGCGCAGATTACCAATCCCCAACGTCTGCAACCCCAATGAGCCGAGCACGCCCCCATTGACCGCACCGGCCAGGCTAATGGCGAGATAGGGCAACAGATTGGGCATCAGTTCCTTGATGATGATCTCCATCCCACTCATGCCGGAGAGTTTCGCCATCATGACAAAGGCACGCTCGCGCATGCTTAACACCTGCGCGCGGATAGCCCGTGTCGGCTGCACCCACGATACCAGCGAGAGAATCAGCGCCATCTGGATGACAGACATTTCCTCAGGGTTGGGAACAGAGGCAGAAATCGTGATCAATAAGAGGAAGGAGGGAATCGTCATCAGCACATCCACGAAAAACTTAACGATTGTATCGAAGAGACCGCCAAAATACCCCGTCATAAAACCCAGCACGGTTCCGACGCCCAGGCCAATGCACCCGGCGATCATTCCAATCGAGAGGGTCATCCGCGTCCCGTAGATCAGGGTGGGAAGCAGGTCGCGCCCCACCGAATCTGTGCCAAAGGGGTGTTCGGCAGATGGCTTTTGTTTCGGCGTCGTAAATAAGGGATAGGCACCCTCTTTAGGGACAAAATAGCCGGCTACCGTTGAAAAGAGCAACAGCAGCAAGAGAATCAACAGTCCCCCGCCGAACGCCGGGTTACGGCGAATGTAGTTGAGAAAACCCTTGAAACCTTGGCCGCGTTGCATCGTTTAACCTCCCGAATATGAAATGCGTGGATCCAGCAAGGGATACAGCAGATCCACAACCAGGGTCGCTACAGCAATCCCAACCACCAGGAAAAACACGATACCGTAGATCACCGGATAGTCAAGAGCGGCAATGGCAGCCCCCAAACGATTGCCGATGCCGGGATAGCTGAACATGGTTTCGACCAGGGAAGCGCCGGATACAATAAGCCCTAACTGCATCGCCAGCGAGGTAACCTGGGGCAACAACGTATTGCGCAGCGCATAGCGGAAGAAGATGCGGCTACCCTTTAACCCCTTCGCCTCCGCAAACGTGATATAATCCTGCCCTTCGACCGTCACCATCATCGAGCGCATCCCCAGCGACCACCCCCCGATGGAGACCAACAGCATGGATAGGGCCGGCAAAATCGCGTGATGGGCTACGTCAAGCAAGAATTCCGTACTCGACCAGTCTTTGACGATCGTTGCGGAATAGCCGCCGCGTAGCGGGAACGCATGAAGCTTGAAAGCCAGGAAGTAGATGAGCACCAACGCGATGATGAAAGCCGGAACGGCTGAAAACGCTGCCAGGGGCGGCATCAGCCACGAGAACCACTTCGACGTCTTCGACCACCCTACCAGGGCGCCAACCACCGTACCGATTAAAAATGCCAGAATGGTCGAAGTCCCTACAAAGCCCAAGGTCCAAAAGACTGTTTGACCGATGATAAAATCAACCCTTACCGGGTAGTTGACGATAGAGTAGCCCAGGTCAAAGCGCATCGTGTTCCAGATGTAGGTCAAATACTGCTGCCACAACGGTTTATCGAGACCGTAGAGTTTGCGCAGAGAATCTCGAAACTCTGCTGCACCCTGGGATGTCAGGCCACCGCTCGCAATCTTCTGGTTGACCAACTCCTGCACAGGGTCACGCGGCGCCAGTTTAGGAATCAGAAAATTAATCGTCGCTGCAGTAAAAAGCACTGCCACCAGAAAACCGATCCTTTTGAATACATAACTAAGCGGTATACGCATCAGCCACCTCCGGCACCGTGATAAAAATTACATCCGCGCCATCGCGCAAACGCCCGAAACACATTCCCTAGCCCGGCGGCGAAACCCTGAAGAGGGCCTCGCCCGGCCTGTTCCCCACCTGACCGCCCGCTCCAGATCTCCGCAGCTACGGGGACAACGCGAGGGGGCTGGTCAGCCCCCTCGCGCGCCGATAAAAGGCTACTTCGTCGGATTCAGGCGGGTCAGGGTGATCACGAAGCACAAGTGCCACGGTGCCGTGTTATAGGCATCGTCCTTGTTGGGCCAACCGGTCCAATAGGTCGTGTTCATCGCCAACCGGTGGAACCACTCGGAGATCGGGACCTCCGGCAGCTCGGTGTACCAGATCTTCATCGCCTTGTTGAAGAGGTCCTGCATCTTTTCGTAGTCATCGGGGGAAGTGCGGCTCATCTCCTCAACATATTTGTCGTACTCCGGATTGCCCCAGCGCGGGAAGTTATCGCCGACGACGTTCGTTCCGGTGGGTACGACATTCTTGGTCGTGTACATATCCATCGTGGTGAAGGGGTCTTTCACGCTACCGCCATGGCCGCGGAAGAAGGCATGCGCGTTCCCATCGCCCATGATGGTCCACGCATCAGGCGGGTTGATCATCGTAGCGTCAAAACCGGCCTGCCGCAACTGCTCGACGACCACCGGGCCGATGTCGCCATAGATATCGACGGTGAGGATTTCGGGCTTGAAGACCTCACCGTTCTTGGCAAAGAACCCATCGGCGTTCTTCTCAAAGCCGGCGGCCTTCATCAGTTCCTCAACCTTGGCGACATCGCGGTCGTAGATGCTCTCGATCATCGCCTTGAGTTCCGGTTCAGCGTTGTCCCGGTACTTGGTCAGTCCAGGATAGCCGGGGAACGGGAGGTTGGTCTTGACACCCGCGCCGCCATAGCCCACATCCATCACCTGTTGGTGATCGATGGCATAAGCGAACGCCCAGCGCACGTTCTTGTCGTTGTATGGCTCTTCGAGGGTGTTGAAGTACAACGAAGTGGGCCACCAGTCCATATAACCATAGGGCTTCTCGCCGTGGGTGTGGGTGGTGATATGATCTGAAGCCTGGGCCAGGATCGCCTCGATGGTGGCGGGGCGCAGGTCAAGCGTCACGTCCACCTCATTGTTGATCAGCATCTGCCCACCGACTTCCTCACCCGGCCAACCGAACTGCACGATGCGCTCAACGCGCGGCATTTCGGCCAGGCCAACTTCGGCCGCCCACCAGTCGTAACGCAGGTCCATGTGCTTCACCTGCACGTCAAACCGGCTGACGGCATAGGGGCCGGAGTAAACGGGCCATCTCTTCTCTAGATCGAAGAAGGCGAACTCACGCCAATCGCCCTCGACCGTCGAGAAAATGTGCTCCGGTACGAGATAGACACCACGGTCGAAGCGGCCGGTGCAGCCATCGAAGTGCCAGCGGGGATTGGGCTCCACGAACTTAAACTTGACGGTGTAGTCATCAACGGCCTCGACCGACTCCACATACTGCTTCACAAAGCTGGAGTCCCGCAGGTCCGGCGCTTTAGCCTTGAGGCTGTTGTACGTGAAGGCAATGTCAGAGGCATTGAGATCCTCACCATCCGCCCACTTGACCCCCTTACGCACGTAAAGCGTCATCTCGGTGAAATCGTCGTTATACTGGTAGCTCTCGGCAATCCAGGGGTAGGTCTTGTCGTTGAGCGCGCAGTAGTAGAACGGGAACTCAAGCATCGCCGAGCCGGCCATCTGGTGCCAGTCATTGGCATACATATTCCCAATGCCCACACCTGCCAGCTCTACCGCGCCGAACGCATAAATCAACGTGCGCTCGCGCTTCACATTCTCACGAGGCCACTTCTGCTCCGCGACAGGAACCGCGGTGGGTTGCTCGACCTTTGGGGCCTCGGTGGCCTTCTCGACTGGCGCTGTTGTGGGGGCCGGAGTAGCTGTTTTACAGGCGGCCAAGACGGCGCTTGCGCCGGCTAAAGCCGAAACCTGCAGGAACTGCCGCCGTGTAATCTTCTTCATCGTTCTTCCTCCTTAAAGCTTAAAGATTTAGACTATACTGACTGTTTAACACAATAGGGAGTAACAAAGAGTATGAGGTAACTATTTCTGGTATTTTGGGCTTGACCTCCTTTCTGGATGAAATGGAGCCGTTGCTGTGTCCCAATGACGCAGCCTGAAGGCTCTGCGTCGTTTTGATGGGATCGAGTTACACCCATTATACAATGCCTGAAAACGGATGGCAAACAGGTAAACCCGATTCCACATCGCTACGTATAATTTTATTAAATATTTACTAAAACGCAAGCCGCATCACATAATCCCCAACGTGAATGTCCATTTCAGGAGCAGGGAGTTCGGCGACACAGTAGGGGTTTTCATAGTGCTTGAAGCCGGTCAGCGGCACTGCCACCCCGTCGCGCACCAAAGGTGCATCCCACCCAAAGGAGAATGTCTCGCCACGCAGCGAGCGATAACGCACGGTCAGCCCTTGCACATCCACATGCAGGCCAAGCACCTTCTCCTGAAAATTCGCAAAGTCGCCGTCCAGCGCCGCGCGCCCCATCTGGCAAATCCACACGGTCTGCGGCCCATAAGCGCGTAATTCACGGTAAGCGGCCGGGCCGCGCTTCACCAGTGCCAGGCCAGTCGAGGCATACAGCGCCAGATACCCGTCGCCTTTGCGCGCAAAGGCCCAGTTGTCGCGGACCTCGTAAGCATCGAACATATAAACCGGGAAGTGCGCATGGGTGAAGCCAAGCCAGTCATCCTCAGGCAGGTTGTGTAAAGCAAACAATACGTCCTTCCACTGCGCCACCCGTGGCAGGATGAAGTTGCCGGCCCAGAAATTGGGGCGATGGGCGCCATCCTCGCTGAGCACCGGCGGATGATTAACAAACACAACAGCATCCGGGCCGAAAGTCGCTTGCCAGATGTGCTCCTGATACCCCTTTTCACCAGGTTTATAATCTTGTGCGGAAGCCAGCATATAGTCCGGCGTCCGGTAAGTGACTTTGTTGACCTCAGCGCCGGCGGCGTTGATGATATGCCGTTCGCGGTTCCACATCTCATCAACGGGTTGAGTGGCGATCTCACCGATCAGCAGCGGGAAATCGTATCCCGAGCACGCCATAGCCACCAGCCCGCGCAAATGCTGGTTGAAAACGCCCTGCCCCCACAGCAGCCGACAAATCCCCGATGTTGGTTCGAGTTGCCCGCTCTTGATCATCGGACTATAAGTCCGTCCGTGGGTCGAACCGAAGACGCCCTTGTAGCTGTTAAGCGCCAGGGTGAACAGCATCTTGTCGATCACTACAGCCGCCAGCTCGACAACCTCCTCGCTCTCCGCCAGGCTCACAAGATGCGCCAGCGCCAGCAAATCCTCCTCGAAATAACAATTGGAATCCCACTCCCAAAAGCCGGTCGCGCCGCGCGTCTTGAGCCACGCCAGGGCCAGGCGTTCGCCTTTCTCGCGGTGCCACTGCCCGGTCTGCCCCGCGTTGGTAAAGACTTCGTCGGGATAAAGCTGCCCGGCCAGGATTTCGCAGGTGTGAAAGAGAATGCTGTGGTTCTCTGTGGTGTAGCACATTGCATCCGCACCCGGCTCGTCATGCCAGTATTTGAAGTTGAGCACGCAGTCCTTGAGCGGCGCTTTGAGCGCGGCGGGAAACTGTTCTTGATCCATATAGCGATACATCACCCCGAGCAGGCCGACGAGATCGAAGTCGCTGCAATCGCTGCGCGCATTGATGGACGCGATGGCTCTCAAGATGACGTCCTGATCGACGTCTTCCCATTTCCCCAGCTCGAACCGGGCAATCTCGGCATAAAGATTGTCTTTCTGGGTCGCTGCATAGGTCAGCGCCTCAAGGCTGCGTTCTTCCACGGTGCCATAAGGCGCTTCCGAGTACGCATTATCCAGGATGTAGAAAGGTATCTCCCATTGGTAGCGGACATTCCAAAAAGCGATTTCCTTTGCGACATCACTGAGCACTACCCGGAAAGGGCCTTGCCAGATGCGAAAGCCATGGCCGATGTCGGCGACCTCACCGGGCTTTGCTTCCGTTTCACCACTGACATAAATGCGATTTCTCGGGTCTTGAATGCTGTACTGGTAGTTGAAGTTGGCCTCCAGATCATCCGCCCAGTGCAAGTTGACTACCTTACCCCGGTAGTTGGCAACTTCTTCAATGCACGCCTGTTCAAGGACGCGCTCCAGCATCATGTGACGAATCGTCCGCGTCGTCGCCGAGGGCACTTTCACTTCAACGTCTTCAAGGGCAATGCCGGTCACGCGCATCGCCATCACATAAGGACATTCGCGCGCCGCAACTTCTTCAAAGCGCACCAGGATTTCATTGCCTTTGCCCTCGTCATCCGTCGCGCGCAGCGTTGCGGTGAAGGATACGCTCGCCGGTTGCTGATGGTGGAAATGTTCGTGGCGGTGCACGTGCTCGCCGTTGATCCACACGTCTGCCGGACCGTTCGTCGTAATGATGAAGGTGACTTCCTGAGTGTCCCACACGTGAAGCTGCGTGTAGGCCCAGCTACGCAGGTAATGCCACGTGTGATGGAACGTGGACTTATCCACGAAATGATCGTCGAGACAGCGGGTATACCGCCAGGTCAAGGCAGTTTCATCGATGGTGAAAGATTCGCGGTCGACTGGGGTTTGCGGGATAAGGTTTTCCGGTGTGTAATAATGCCGGGCAATCTGAAGCTTGCGGTCTGGTTCTTCGCCTGTGTAGTGGTCAGGATCGGGAATGGCTATCGCCTGTGGGCCGGCGACCAGCCAGTTGTGAATGTAGCCATCGTGCAACTCATACTCAAGATAAGAAGATGTCATTGAAGTGCAAAACCTCCTGCGAAAATAGTCGCGTAGTCGTTCGTCTTATAGTCGGAGCACCGTTTTCGTGCTGCATGGGGTGCGATAGAACCGGCTGCTCCTCGGAAATAGTC
>JAIOAS010000072.1:16678-20402 GCA_019873725.1 Chloroflexota bacterium
CCGAGCACCTCGATCTCCTCCAGGCGGTTCGTGCCCAGTCCCAAATCGTGGGCCAGTTGGATGTGGTTCAGGCCGCGGATGAACGGGGCGGTGCCTGCCGCTGCCGTGGGATCGAAGCCCATCGCTGCTGTCGCCACCGCATCTGTCGCCACGACATCTTTGCCGGCGATCAACACGCCCGGTTCGAGCGGCCTCAGGCCCTTGATCCATGGGCCTTCCCCCGATTCGGTAGTCTTGATGCCGTCCACCAGGCCGAAGTGCAGCGGACGCGCGCGGTTCAGGTCGGTGATGATCTGCGGCACGCGCTGTCCGGCAATTTCATCGCTGGAACCGTGAAAGCCCGAACGATACGTATCCTGCGGGCCGGCCCGGTAGAACTGCAGGGGCACCAGCCCGAACAGGTTCTTCATCGTGTGCGTGACGCCCGCAATCCAGTGGCACTTCATCTTGGAGACAGATATAAACGTGTCGATCTCTTCCAGGATGTGGTTGAAGGTAAACTCGTTGTAGAGCTTGCCTCCGTCGGGGACAGGCGTTTTGGCGAAATCGGGATAGGGGTCTTGGGCGTTCAAGTCGATCAACGTCGCGCCCAGCGTCTTCGCCACGGCGTCGTACCCCCAGACCGTGTAGGACGCCCAATCATAAACCGCTTCGACGATGTACAGTTCCTTCGCGCCCGCATCGAGCACGAGCTTGCCCAACGCTCCGACGACCTCAGGATGCGTGACGAAGGTTTCAGTACCGGGAAGCCCCCCGATCTTGCCATCCCAATACGAGCCGCCGGTCAGATTGATCTTGATTGCCACGCGCGCGCCGGGGCGGACGATGTCACCCAGACCGCCCAGGCTGTCGAGCATATCACGCAGGCGGTTGTAAAGCGCCTGCGGATCGTAGGTCTTCTCGCGGGCGATGGCAACTTGGGCCTTGCGCACACCCGTCGACGCCACCGGAACAGACGTCGCAGGAGCAACCTGAGGCACAGAGGTTGGGACTGCATTTCCTTTCGGCCACGCGGTTGGTGGTTCCAGTCTACACCCGGTAAGCACAGCACCCGCCGCAACACCGGCAACCCGCAAAAATTGGCGGCGGGTCAGCGTTTTGCGAGAGACTTTTTGTGAATCTGCATTGTTATTCATCGTGTACCTCTTTCCCTTACCATTCAGACAATCATCACGCGCGTTGTTCATTGAGCATATCATTGTATATCGGCATCTGGCGCTACCTCTATAACCTCTTTCTCAAAATCTGCAATTTGTTCAGGATGCATCAAACGAGGACTGACAAGGTGAACTTGCTGGATTTCAAGGTCAGGAACTAGCACATACACTTTAGTCTTATCAGGCAAGACAACACTTGACTTTAGATATATTTGTCCTTTATCTACCACACCTTCAAAAGTCATAATCCCCATAGTCCACCTCTTCCCTCAAGTTTCATCTTTTTCACACGCCTAACACAAAAACCCTGCAATTCAATCCACACTTGGCTCAGGAATCAATGCTCTCAGCAATGCCTCGTGCCATTGCCCTGCCTGCCGGTCGTAGACGCCGAAGCCCGAACCAAACTCCCAGTACGCCCAGGGCATTCCGTGCGCTTCGGCCGTTTCGCGCACGAACGTTGTCCAGTTGACGCGCGATTGCATATCGGCTTTCTCAAACGCGCCGAATTCGCCCAGCCATAGCACACAGTCCAGTTTCTCGCCCACTTTGGCAGCCGCGTCGAACGCATCACGGATCATTTTGTAGCCGGCGGGGTTAGACTCCGTGGCGAGCGTGTTGTACTGCCTGAACCACGTGAGCACCCAGCCTACCTTTGCCGCCTCCGGATCGATCGCAACAGGGGTTGCCGGGGGGCCGGGCCACGTCACGCCGAGTGTTTGATAGCCGGGTCCCGACCAGGATGCACCCTGATGGGTGAACAGCATTGGGTCGTAGAAATGGAAGGTGCAGACGTAATTTTCTTCGCCTTCGGGTAGACGCAAGTTCGCCAGCGCGCGGTAACCGCCCCAATCCGCGCCGGTAACGATAAGCGTGTGCCGGTTGTCGATGCGACGGATCGCCAGAATCGTGTCGTCGAGGAGGCGCCGCCACTTGTCTTGGGTGAGGCCACCGTGCGGCTCGTTGAGCGGCTCGAAGTAGACGTTGTCCGGTTTATCCTTGTAGCGCGTCGCAATCTGCTGCCAGATAGCAATGAAACGCTCGGTATGCGCGCCAGGTGTCTCGAAGATTTCTTCGTAATGGTGCATGTTGATGACCACGTTCAGCCCGTTCGCCAGCCCATTTTCGATCACCCAATCCACGCGCTGGAAAAAGCTCTCGTCCACCGTATAAGGCGGCTCTTCCAGGGCGTGTGTTGACCAGCGGATGGGCACGCGGATGGTGTCGAAACCAGCTTCAGCGATGAGGCGGAAGTACTCTTCTTGCAACACCATGCCCCATTCCCCTTCTGTGGGCGCTTCGAGCGCGTTGCCGAGGTTGACGCCGCGCCCCAGGCGCTGCCCCTGTGCGATACGGTCAAGCGGAACGGCGGGCGGCAAGAGCGTGGGCTGTGGCGTAAGCGTCGGAGAAGGTATCGGCGTAGGTGTTGCAGTGGGTGGCGATGCCGTTGGGGGTGTGTCACCTGCTACCGGTGAAGTGGCCGAAGGCCGCAACTCGGCACTCTCTGGCGTCGCAGCAGAACGGCAGGCCGTCAAAACCGACGTGATTGCGAGCAATCCAATGCACAGGAACATCGTCCATTTTTTCATACGCCCCTCGCCGGAATGTACTTTGTGTCTATCGCAACGCATCGACCACAGCCTGCAACCCTACGCGCAGCTCGGTCTGCGGTCGCCAGCCTAACACGCGCTGCGCCTTTGTGCAATCGAAGTACGAAAGATAGATGTCACCGGGCCGCATCGGCGCCTTGACGACCGGCGCGACAAAGCCGATCAGGTCGCACAACTGCCGGTACAGCTCGTTGACCGACGTTCCGCCGCCGCTGGCGATGCAGAAGACGTCGTTGTCACCCGCGGAGAGCGCCAGCGCGTTCGCCGCCGCCACATCGCCCACGTAGATGTAATCCTTCTGCTGCTCGCCGTCCCAGTCGATGCGCACGTCCATACGCTTGAGGATGCGATTGGCGAAGATGGCAATCACACCCGCCTCGCCGTTGGGGTCCTGGCGTGGCCCGTAGACATTGCCGTAACGGAAAATCGTGTACCCCAGGCCCTTCGTCTGCTGGTAGTAGCGCAGATAGTGCTCCGTGACCATTTTCGTGATGCCGTAGGGCGATTGCGGCCGCTGCGGGGTTTGTTCGTCAATCGGCAAATGCTCCGCCGTCCCATAACTGGCGCCGCTGCCCGCGAAGATGACCTTGCGCGTCCCGGCATCCACACATGCCTCAAGCAGGTTAATCAAACCCACCACGTTGACATCCGCGTCCAGCTTGGGCTTATCGGTCGAAATCTTCACCGAGTGCTGCGCGGCGTGGTGGTTGAGCACCTCCGGCTTCTCGCGCCGAATTAACTCCGCTGCCTCATCGCTGCGGATATCCAGTTGGTAGAAGCGCGCCTGGGGATTGACGTTTTTCATGCGTCCCCCGCCCTCTTCCCACAAACTATCGATGATGATAACTTCGTGTCCTGCCGCGACATAAGCATCCACGACGTGCGACCCGATAAACCCTGCTCCACCTGTTACGACAATTTTCATAATCACCTCGGCAAGAAATGAGAAATGAGAAA
>JAIOAS010000073.1 GCA_019873725.1 Chloroflexota bacterium
CCGATCTAGAGACGGCATCAGGCTGAAAATGCTGATGGGTGAGGCTCATCAACCGTTGTAAGACCTCGTGGGTATCCAATCGCGCGCTGATAGCCAGTGCCGCTTGATAGAGAAAATCCCCGGTTGTGTTACGGATAGACTCACTCAAAGGTCACTACCTCCTTTCCCTGAAGCCGTTCCAGAATACGGGTGATGATCAGGCTGAGATGTTCGCCGTTAGCCACAAAGTCCAGTCGGTCTGCCGGAATTGCCAGGATGGGACATAACGAGAAGTGCTCAAACCAGTCTTCGTAGAGTCCGTTCAGCTTTTCCAGATATTCCGTCGTGATCTGGCGTTCGTAGGTACGTCCCCGCTGCTGGATGCGTTTGATGAGCGTGGGCACGGAGGCGCGCAAGTAAAGCACCAGGTTCGGCGGCGGCAGGATGGCGGTCACAGCCTGATAGAGGTCGCAATAGGTACTGTAGTCGCGCGCCTGCATCCAGCCTTGTTCGTAGAGATTGCGGGCGAAGATTTCGGCGTCTTCGTAAACGGTGCGATCCTGGATCACTGAATTGGGACGGTCCAGCAATTGCCGGTGATGCCGCAATCGTCGGGCCAGAAAAAACACCTGCGAATGAAAACTCCAACGCGCCATATCGGCGTAGAAATCGGCCAGGTATGGATTATCATCCACCCCTTCCATAAAAGGTTCCCACCCTAAATGCTGGCTGAGAAGTGCTGTGAGTGTGGATTTGCCAACACCGATATTGCCGGCCACGCCGATAAAGTGTTTGGTCATCATATTCCTTTCTATGCTTTTAATTTTACCTCACTATTTTGCCTCAGTCCAATCTGTTGTTTACCCTTCAAGACTTACACCGGTGCGTTGTGAGAGTGCGTCGAGCGCCCGAGCTGCGTCGCGCAGAGCGGCCCGGATGGCTTCGGGCGCGCCTTCCGGCCCAACGGGCGGCTGTTGTGAAAGCGCGCCGCCGATGCGCCCGACGGCTTCGGCCAGCGCCAGGAAATCTCCAAGGGCTTGCCAGTTGGCTTCGCTGCGCGGTTCCGATGTGGGAGTCGGGATGAGCGTCCAGGCGGGACGCGCCGGAAGTGGCGGGATGATTTCGGGCAGCATAGGCTGCCGCACACCCGCCAATGTCGCGCGGATGCGACTTTCGATGTCGTCCAGGTCGGCGGGCCGGCGCACGAAATCCAGATCATCCGTATCAATGATCAACAGTGGAGTAGCCGTGTACGTGGCGAAGAGCGTCTCGTATTCCTGGCGCAGGGCTGCGATGTAAGCGCGCTCCATTTGGCGTTCGTAAGTGCGGTCGCGCATCGCAATCCGCGCCATCAAGGTCTCCAATTCGGCCCGCAGGTAAACCACCAGCGTCGGCTGAGGGACTTTCTCGGACAGGGCATCGTAGAGGCGATCGTACATCGCCAGCTCGTCTTCACCGGTAATGTTAAGGTGGGCAAAGAGCCGATCTTTGCCGAAGAAGTAATCGGAAAGCAATGCGCCGTGGCGCAGACGCTCGGCGGCGGTCTGTTGTTGACGATAACGGCTCAGGAGGAAGAAAAGCTGCGTTTGAAAGGCATAGCGCGCGCGGTCACTGTAGAAATCGGAGAGAAAGGGATTTTCATCGAAAGCTTCGAGGATCATACTGCTGTTAAAACGCGGCTGGAGCATCCGCGCCAGCGTCGTCTTTCCTACGCCGATCACGCCTTCTATGGCAATGTAGGGATACTGTTCGGTCACATTGTCCTCTGGAGTTGTCAAAAGTCGCAAGTCAAAAGTCCCAACCTTTTGTTCAGGATACCCGTATCCATGAAAAAGTCAAGAGTTACTCAATCAATTTTGCCCTGACAACAGAAAAACGAAACCCATCTCCCCATCCCTCAATTCCTCAATCCTCCACTCCCTGCATGCTCCCCTGCCAGATACCCACTGCTGAACGCTGCTTGCAGGTTAAAGCCGCCCGTATCGGCAGCGATGTCCAGCGTTTCACCGACGATGTACAACCCGCGAATCAGGCGGGATTCAAAGCTGACGGGGTTCACTTCTTTGAGTGCGACGCCGCCCGCTGTGACCATGCCCGAAGCCAGCGGCAGCGAACCGGTGATCTCCCAACGAAAATCTTTGAGCCGAGCAACGATGCGTGCGCGCTCTTCGGCGCGGATGGTGTGAACGGGGCGGTCGGCGGCGACGCCGCTCAACCCGGCGAGCACCTCGGCCAGCGCTGCCGGCACCCAACCTTTAAGCTGGTTCGACAACAAACGCTGCGCATGCTCCTCGAATTCACGTTGTAGCCGTGCGTGGACTTCTTGTTCTGTCATCCCCGGCTTAAGATCAATATGGAGCACCACTTTCGCGCCGTCGCGCAAGGCATCCACGACGGCCAGCGAGGCGGTAAGGATGAGCGGCCCGGAGACGCCGAAGTGTGTGAAGAGCATCTCGCCGGTCGGGGGCATAGGGTAGGGGATGCGCAGGACCTTTGCCGGGCCAGCACCTTTCTGCATGCTGAAGGTGCAACGTACATTGCGCAGGCTCACACCTTGCAATGCCTTCGCCAGTGTGCGCTCGGCCACAGTCAACGGGACGAGCGCCGGGCGCAGCGGAACAATCGTGTGCCCAAGCTCCTGCGCCATGCGGTAGCCATCGCCTGTGGAGCCGGTCGCGGGCCACGCAGCGCCGCCCGTCGCCAGGATGACCGCATGCGCCGGAATACGCTCGCCGTTCTGCGCCTGCACGCCGATGACTTCCCCATCGGCGACCAGGATGCGTTGCACCTCGGTGCGGTAGCGGAGTGTAGCCCCGTGCGTCGTGGCATAGCGCAACAGTGCATCGCGCACGTCCTCGGCCTTCCCGGAGGCCGGGAAGATGCGTCCACCGCGTTCTTCTTGCGTCTCGACGCCATAGCGCGCCAGCAGAGCAAGCAGTTCGTCGCGGAAAAAACGATGGTAGGCGTTGCGCAGAAATTGGCCGTTGCGCCCGTAGTGTTCGAGAAACTTTTCCAGCGGCGCACTGTTGGTGATGTTGCAGCGTTCCTGCCCGCTGACGAGGATTTTCTTTCCCGCCTCGGCCATCTTTTCCAGCAGGATGACCTCCGCGCCAACCTCGGCAGCGCGACCGGCGGCGATCAACCCGGCGGCGCCGGCTCCGATGATCACCACGCGTTTGGTCATTCTTCTACCTGCTGTAGTGAAGAAGATTCTTCACCGTGCTCATCAAGTGAAATGCCTGCTTCAGGGTTGGGGGAGATGCCTGATCTGCCGTATAGGCCCAAAACGATTAGCCGCAGAGCCGCCGTTTCCGTAGTATTGGCGACGCTGTGATACTCGTCGCCGCATACCAGCACCGCATCGCCGGGACGCAGTGGACGCGCGATAACGGGGCTGCCATCGGTGGGGCGGTGGTAGAGCATGCCCGTTCCACTGACGACGTAATAGATGTGCAGCAGGCCAGGGTGCGTTTTCTGTCCGGTCGCCGCAGCCGGCGCGAGTGTGAGATCGTGCAGAAAGGCGAAAGTCGCGTTGCGCAGCAGGCCCTCTTCTGTGCCGGGAAGTTCGCTGAAGAGCCAGCGCACGACGGCCTCGCCGCTGCCTTGCCAGGGTGCGGGCATCTCCGGTGCAGCCTCCGCCGGGCGATAGCGCACGCGCTTAATGTGCGGCGCGTGCTTGTAGATGACGCCGGAAATGCGATCGTAAGGCGCGCGGTTGATGTTGGCCCATGTTCCTTGATGAAACGTCTCCGCGTCCAGCGGCTCTGGTTCCCAGGGGGTCTCTAAGGTTTCCATACAAACCTCTTTCTGTAGTCAGTCATTAGCCGGTTAGTCTTGTAGCCGGTTAGTCTTGTAGTCGTTTGTGTTTTTGTCGGCGTGGCTTGCTCAGGCAAAGACTTCCAAATGCCCAACTCACCTGGCTACTTGACTATCCAGCTATTGGACTAGAGACTATCGGATTTTCTGTGCTTGTCAATTTTTCGGCTTCACGCTACCAGCCGGCGGGCAATGAAGGCGATAGCCTGTCCTGCCGGCCAGAGCAGCAGTTGCGCGCCGAGTGTGCCGAGCAATTGCGCTCCCACCTGCCAGATGGTGATGTAGGTGACGTCTTTCAGCGGGCGTTTGGCGCGCAGCGCTTCGTCGGTGATCATGGCGGCGACCGGATTGACGATGAAAATGGAGAGCACCACCCCAAATCCGGCCAACAGCGGCGAGAGGCTGGTGGCGGTGCGCGCACCTTCCGGGACAAGCGCACTGGCATACATCGCCGCGGGGTTGCTCACGGCAGAGATGGCGGTGACGAGTACACTGGCGATGAGGAAACGTTTGGGGAAGGGGCTGCGGCGGGATTCACGCACTGCGCTCAGACGGGGCGGCGTCAAGTCGTTGGTCATTCGCCACAGGCCCTGCACCGATGCGCCGCGCACCACCACTTGCGGCAGCGAGCGGCGGTTTTCATAAGCGGCGATCCCGCGCGCCAGGATACGGCTCAGGCTGGGAATGCCGAGCGCCGCAATCACCGTGCCGATTGAAGCCGCCAGCACCACAAGGCGGTACACCTGTAACAGCGACGCGATGTTCTGAGTGTGCACCGCACTATCTGTCAGACTGGCGAGTAGTGGCCCGGCGAGGGCATTCGCGCCGCGTGAACCTAAAGCCAGCACATTGTAGAGCGAGCTTGCCAGCGTTGGATGGCCGGTGCGCACGCCGGCCAGGCGCGCCGCGTAAGCGCTGGTATCAATCGTGTTGACCAGCACCGTCAGCAGGAAAATCATGAGCAATTGTGTGTCCATGGCGGCAGTCTCTTCCCAAAATCGTTCAAACGTTTGAATGTTCAAACGTCTCAACATTCGCGCGTGGTTTTACCTGAACAAGTCTTTTTCGACGGGGCGTTGCATCTCCGTCGCGCGACCATCGCCGCGAGGATAAGCCGCGCCGCGGATGACGACCACGGGCAGCCCCTCCGCCGCCTGGCCGATGACCAGACCGGCTGCGGCTGCCAGCTCGTCGGCGCGGGCGACGGTGGTGACGCGCAGGGTATAGCCGAACATATCCGTTTGCCCGCGCAGATCGGCAATGGGGAGCATGCCGGCAACGCCGATAGCCACGTTCACCGTCCCCAAACGCCACGCACGCCCATGCGTATCGCTGATGATGACGGCAACATCCGCACCGGTCGCTGCCAGCAGCTTTTCGCGGATGCGGCGCGCCGAGGCATCGGGGTCTTCCGGCAGCGTCAGGGCAATCTCGCCTTCGGGGCCGGAGACATTGGAACGGTCTACGCCGGCATTGGCACAGACCCAGCCGTGGCGCGTTTCCATAATCAACGTGCCCTCACGTTGCCGCACCACGCCCCGCGAACTGCGCAGGATCACCTCGACCAGGCGTGGATCTTTGTTGGTTTCGGCGGCAAGAGCGATGGCCTGCGGCGAAGGTTCCACGTCCGTCAGTCTCACAGCGCAGCCTTCGGCTTTGGAGACGATCTTGTGTGTGATAACCACGACATCGCCATCCAGTAGCGTCAGTTCCGCCCGCTTCAGAGCCTCGAGGATCAATTGCGCCACATCATCCCCGGCTCGAACGCGGGGAATGTCCGGCAG
Organism: Chloroflexota bacterium; assembly: GCA_019873725.1. Taxonomy (GTDB): domain Bacteria; phylum Chloroflexota; class Anaerolineae; order B4-G1; family SLSP01; genus DSWT01. The sequence goes on from JAIOAS010000073.1 coordinate 5,580, forward strand.
ACCGTAAAGCGTGATTTGCGGTATGCTCATTTATGGTAATCCGGTAATACGGATACCCGATCCCGGTACCTTGTAGCGGATGTTGATGCCGATCAAGATGGAGGTCAGTCCCTCGACAACTTTGGCGTTGACCAGCGGGCCGGCATCAATCCCGCGTGTGCCGAGATCACCGGCAAGCTGAATGGCGATGGCTTTGGCGGCTTTTTTGTCTCCACAGACGAGTACATCACATTCAATGGGGTGGTCGGCGTCTTCCAGCGTATGCGCGCCGACATTTTGAAAGGCAGCCACGACATCCACATCTGGGCCGAGGATGGCCTGCGCTTGCTCAGAGGCCGAACCTTCAGGCGGGATGTAGACCTGCGCGACTTTGGGCGGATTCAAGGCCACGTTGACGTTGATCAGCGTTTTGCCGCGCAGTACGTCTTTGAGCGTTTCCAGCAGCGCGTTTTGGGCGGCATAAGGCACGGTCAACACGGCGACATCACAAGCCTGCGCCGCTTCAAGGTTCGTCATACCGCTGACCAGCGGAGCGCCGAGTTTTGCATTGATGCCGGCGGCGACGCGCTGTGCCTTCTCTGCCTCCCGCGACCCGATGATGACCGTATGCCCGGCCTTGGCCCAACGCAAAGCCAGTCCGGGGCCCTCGTTGCCTGTTCCGCCGAGAATCGCCAGGGTGTATTTCTGTCCCATTTATGTCTCCTTGAAATGAGTTGGCAGTTTTCAGTTGGCAGTGATCGGTATACCTGTCTACCGTCTACTGTCTACTATAGATAACCACTCCTGCGCTGCGCGCGCCCAGGTGAATGTGGCGGCGCGTGCCAGGCCAGCTTGACGCAGGCGGTCGCGCAGCGTAAGATCGTCGAGGGCCTGCGCCAGGGCCGCCGTCCACGCAGGAACGTCAAGCGGATCCACCAGCAGCCCTGCATCGCCGACGACTTCCGGCACGCTGGAGGCGGTGGAAGCCACGACGGGAGTTCCACATGCCATAGCCTCCAGCGGCGGGAAACCGAAGCCCTCGTATAGACTGGGAAAGGCCAGCAGCGCCGCCTGACGATACAAAGCAGGCAGGTCGGCGTCATCACAAAAACCCAACAGATGCACATAGGGCCGCCGTTTGGCTGCGTCAAGGATCGGCTCTGCAAGCCAGGCCGGGCGTCCAACGATGACCAGGTCAAGGGAACGTTGGGCCGCCAGTGAGTCGCAGGCTTCCATCAGCCGCACATAGTTTTTGCGCGGCTGGACGGTGCCAACGGCGAGGATGTAGGGCCGTGCCCCGACATCGTAGCGTGCTTGCAGGTAGGCGCGCTCATTTTCTGCCGGATGCGGGTTGAAACACGGCGCTACCCCGCTGTATAACGTACTCACTCTATCAGGTGGAACATCCAGCAGTTCAATCAAGTCGCGGCGGGTGGCTGCGGAATCGGCAAAGATGTGATCGGCGCGGGCGACGCTGCGCGGTACTACTTTTGCCAGGTAGGCGCCGAGTTTTGGCGGGAAGGTCTCTGGATAGCGCAGGAAAGAAAGGTCATGCACGGTCAAAAACGCGCGGGTTGTGGACTGAAGCGGTGGGAGGACGAAATCCGGCGCATAGAAGGCCGCCACGCGCCCGGTGAGCCATTCGGCGGGCAGAGGCAACCGTGCGCGTTGCCAAAGGCGCGCCATCCAATCGTCGCTGAGCGGCAGGTCGCGGAAGGTCAGTGTGGCGGGAAAGGTCGCATTCTCTTGCAGACGCTGTTTTTCACGCGCCCAGTGTTCCCCCAGGCCGGCGGCGGCCGTCAGCAGGATAAAGCTGTGAGGGCTGTTGGCGGTCAGGATGGCATCAACCAGCTCACGGGCATAACGTCCGATACCCGCGCCCTGCCGCGCCGCCGCAGTATAATCAATGGCGATGCGCATAGTCTATCTATGATGCCGGCTGAGTTTTCCCTACATCGCTGTATGTCCAGAAGCGGTTGACGAAGAAGTTCCAGAACAGTACTACACCCGTTGCGATCACTTTTGCTGCATTGTAGCCGATTTTATGTGCCATCTCGGCTGTGGTTACGAGGTTGAGGCTGCTGACCAGGTTAGTCAGAGGAACATTGAGTGCGAGCAGAATGCCGGTGTTGATACCCCAGCCGATCACGTTGACCAGGAAAAATTGTCCCAACTGTGCGCTAATCGGTTTGGAACGCGAATCCGGGTAGGTCCAGTAGCGGTTCCAGGTGAAGTTGCTCAACACGGCGATGCTGAAGGAGATGGTGTTGGAGAGCGCCAGATGCCAGTGCAGAACGGCATGCAGCAGGTACAGAATCCCAAAATCCACACAGGCGCCAATCGTACCGACCACAAGAAACTTGGCGAAGCGGATCAATTCGACGCGATATTCGGCAATCAAACGTTGAAGTTTTTCTATCATCATTGACCTTATGGACTTGTATGTGACGCGGTCGCAACCCGGTCACACCATGGATTTACTTGTCGGATTATAACGGGCGACGTAAGGATGTCAACCATAAGGCTTCATCTTGACAAAGGTTTGATTTCGGCTATAATTTAGTTGGCTAACTATTAGCCGACTAACTAATAATGCCGTTTGTGAGGCGTGATTCGCTATTCGTTCAGGAGTTGATGATGCCGCCTACCGAAGGATCGGAGTCGCTTGATTTCTTGCTGGCACAGGTCTGCAAGGCGCACCGCGCGCGGGTCCATGCCTTGTTTGAGCAATTGGGATTATATCACGGGCAGCCGCCGTTGCTCTTTGCGCTGTGGGAGCAGGACGGGCAAACGCACACGGAATTGGCCGGACGGCTGCATATCCGGGCCGCCACGGTGACCAAAATGGTGCAGCGGATGGAAAAAGCCGGTTTCGTCACGCGCCGCCCTGACCCCGATGACCAGCGCGTCTCGCGGGTGTATCTCACCGATCTCGGTCACAATATCAAAGAAGAGGTCAATAAAGTCTTTCAGCGGCTTGAGGCGGAAACCTTTGCCGGCCTTACCCCGGAGGAGCGCGCTCTGTTGCGCCGTTTCCTTGTGCAGATGCGTGATAATTTACTCCGCGCCGACGCCGCCAACCCCGCCCCCTAATCCCCAATCCCTAATCCCTCATTTCTAATCCCTGATTCAGGAGGACAATAACCCAACCGATGAAATCTATCAAAGCGTTAATGAAATACCTCAGACCTTACTGGCTGTGGGCCACGCTGGCGCCATTGCTAATGACGTTGGAAGTGGCCATGGACTTGATGCAGCCGCGGATGATCCAGCGTATTGTGGACGAGGGTCTGGCGCAACTTAACATGCCCATCGTGATCCACACCGGCCTGTGGATGGTCGGCTTTGCGTTCCTGGGCGCGCTCGGTGGGATCGGCTGCACGGTCTTCTCGGTGCTGGCTGCGATGGGCTTTGGAACCGACTTACGCGAGGCATTGTTTACCAAAGTGCAGTCGCTCTCGTTTGCCAACCTGGACGAACTCGAAACCGGGCAACTCGTCACGCGCCTCACCAACGACGTGGTGCAGATTCAGGAACTGGTCTCGATGATGCTGCGCATCATGGTGCGTTCGCCGCTGTTGCTTCTCGGCAGCCTGATGATGGTCATCGTCACCAGTCCACGCCTGGCGGTACTGTTGCTGATTCTGGTGCCGCTGGTCACAGGATTGCTTGTCTGGGTCATTAAGAAGGCTTACCCACTGTTCGGCGAAGTCCAGCGCAAGCTCGACGATCTGAACACGGTGATGCAGGAGAATCTGGCCGGGGTGCGGGTTGTCAAAGCGTTTGTGCGCGCAGCACACGAAATCGCGCGCTTTGGCCGCGTCAACGACGCTTTGATGAACCAGATCGTGCGCGCAGCGCGGGTGCTGGCCGTCACATGGCCGTTTATGATGACGATCCTCAATCTGGGCGTCATTGCGGCTCTCTGGTTTGGCGGGGCGCTGGTGAACACCGGCGATATGCAGATCGGGCAACTCATCGCTTTCGTCAACTACCTGATGCGCACGTTGATGTCGCTGATGTTCGTCAGCATGCTCATCATGCGCCTGGCGCGGGCGCAGGCTTCGGCGGACCGCATTATGGAGGTGATGGAAGCCGTGCCCACGATTCAGGACAAGCCCAATGCGCTGGTGGATTTCACACCGCGTGGACGGGTGGCCTTTGAGCATGTGACCTTCAGCTACAGCGGCGACGCGCGCGATCTGGTGCTCGGCGGTGGGCCGTCCCACAACGGCGGGCCGCCCGGCATCAGCTTTGTCGCCGAACCGGGACAGACGGTGGCGATTCTGGGGGCGACGGGATCGGGCAAGTCTACGCTGGTGCATCTGATTCCGCGTTTCTACGATGTAACCGGCGGGCGGGTGACGTTGGACGGCGTGGATGTCCGCGACATTGACCAGGCGACGCTGCGCCGTCATATCGGCATCGCTTTGCAGGAGTCGGTGCTTTTCAGCGGCACCATCCGCGACAATATCCGCTACGGTCGCCCGGAGGCAACGGATGAGGAGGTCATCGCCGCCGCCAAAGCCGCGCAGGCCCACGATTTCATTATAGAGTTTCCCGACGGTTACGATACCGTCGTCGGTCAACGCGGCGTCAACCTTTCCGGCGGACAAAAGCAGCGCATCGCCATCGCCCGCGCCATTCTGGTGCAACCGGCGGTGCTCATCCTCGATGACAGTACCAGCGCGGTGGATGTGGAGACCGAAACGAAAATCCAGGAAGCCCTGGAAGGCATTATGCGTGGCCGCACCAGCTTTGTCATCGCGCAGCGCATCAGCACGGTGCTCAACGCCGATAAAATCCTGGTGTTGGATGAGGGTCGCCTGGTCGCCGAGGGTACGCACCGTGAATTGCTGGCCTCTAGCCCCATCTATCGGGAGATTTACGATTCTCAATTGGGAAATGGAGTGATAAGCCATGACTGAACGTAGACCCAATCGCACCCCGACTTTGTCTTCTCAACCACGTGGCGGCCCCGGTGGCCCGCCTGGCCCGGGTGGTCCTGGCGGCGGCCCGGCCGGACACCTGATGCGTCCCAAAGAGCGCGCGAAAAACATCCGCGGCACCGTGTTGCGGCTGTGGGGATATCTCAAACGCCAGGGCTGGTCACTGGTCGTCATCCTAGTGCTGGTCGCGGCTTCTTCGGGCTTGGGATTGTTGGGGCCGTATCTGATGGGCATCGCCATTGACAACTACATCCTGCCCGGCGACCTGCCCGGTCTGGCGCGCATCCTGCTGTTGACGCTCGCCGTGCATCTGGCAACGGCATTGATCTCCTGGTGGCAGGTGTATCTGATGGCGACGACCGCGCAGCGTACCGTGCGCGACATCCGCAATGACCTGTTTGCCAAGCTCCAGACGCTGTCACTGCGCTTCTTCGATCAACGGCCACACGGCGAGCTGATGAGCCGTCTGACAAACGACGTGGAAAACATCAGCGCGGTGCTCAACGATGGGGTCACGCAGTTTATTTCCAGCGTGATGAGCATTGCCGGCGTGATGATCATCATGCTGGTCATCAACGTGCGCCTGGCGATTGTGAGTATGATTACCATGCCGCTGATGATGGTTTTGAGCAATTGGGTGGCAAAGTATACCCGTCAGGGGTTCCGCGAACAACAACAGTATCTCGGCGACTTGAACGGCATCATCGAGGAAACCGTCACCGGGCAGCACGTGGTCAAGGCGTATGTGCGTGAGCAAGCGGTTATCGAGCAATTCAAAGTCGTCAATCGTAAACTGCGCGCGGCGGCTTCGCGGGCGCAGATTTTCGCCGGGACGCTCGGCCCGATCAGCAACTTCGTCAACAACGTTGGCTTGGCGATTGTGGCAGGAGCCGGGGGATGGATGGCCGTACAGGGGCTGGCGACAGTCGGCACAATCGCGGCCTTCATCAACTACGCACGGCAGTTCTCCATGCCGCTAAACCAGATCGCCAATCTGTACAACACCATTCAATCTGCCGTTGCCGGCGCCGAGCGCGTCTTTGAAGTCCTTGATGAGAAACCGGAGCTGGTGGATGATCCCGATGCCATCCCGCTGACGGACATTCGCGGGGATGTGGTTTTCGACAACGTGTGTTTCAGTTATGAACCCGGGGTCCCGGTGCTCAAAAACGTCAGCTTGCACGCCCGGCGTGGGCAGACCATCGCGCTGGTCGGCCCCACGGGCGCGGGCAAGACCACCATTGTCAACCTGCTCACGCGCTTCTATGACATTGATAGCGGCAGCATCACTGTAGACGGGATAGACATCCGCCGTCTCAAAATGGCCGATTTGCGCCGCGAGTTGGGGATCGTCCTGCAAGACACCTTTTTGTTTTCCGACACGGTGATGGAAAACATCCGCTACGGGCGGCTGGATGCCACCGATGAGGAAGTCATTGCCGCGGCGAAGCTCGCCAATGCCGACCAGTTCATCCATCGTTTGCCGGAGGGCTATCAGACGCAGCTTTCGGAACGCGCGGGCAACATCAGCCAGGGGCAGCGGCAGTTGCTGGCTATCGCACGGGCGATCCTGGCCGATCCGAGCATCCTCATTTTGGATGAGGCGACGAGCAGTGTGGACACGCGCACCGAGAAGCACATCCAGGAGGCGATGTTGCGTCTGATGGAAGGGCGCACCAGCTTCGTCATTGCCCATCGCCTCAGCACCATCCGCGAAGCCGACGCGATCCTCGTCATCAACAATGGTGAGATCATCGAACGTGGCACGCACGCGGCGCTGCTGGCGCAGAAAGGGTTCTATTATCACTTGTACATGAGCCAGTTCAAGGGACACCACGAGACGCTGCCGGAGTTGACGGCAGTACAGTTATGAGATTTTTCAGCATTGTGCTATACTATTTTCAAAGACTATCAGTATTTAGCTTCAGGGGGGCTGTAATGTCAGATTATCTTGTCCCTCAAGCTGATGGCTTAATGATGCGCCCGGCGGGGTCCTGGGGTGCAGAGAAGCCGGACTACCTGGCGCGCTACCTTGCAATGTTCACTATTTCTATGCGTGAGAAGCCCTGGCGGGTAGTATGTCAAGAGTTGTGTAAAACTGCTGGGAAAGGCTCCTGGGTTGATTCCTTCTTGGGCATCTGCAACTTGCAGAAGTGCAAGCTGCGGATGCCCGCGTAGAACATTAACAAGCAACTGCCCTCGTTGCGAAAAGCCGTGGCCATCTTGTGACTGCGTTTCTTCACCTCGCAGAACAGGCGTTCCACAACATTGGTGGTACGGATCGTGTGCCAGTGGGTTTTCGGAAAAGCGTAGAAGGTCAAGCACGCTTCCAGGTCACGCTGTAGACATTCTACGGCACCGGGATAGATGGCCGCATACTTGAGTTGTTTCCAGGCGGTAAACTCCTCATCCAGCGTGTGAAATACCCGTGAGACCGTCGCGGCGCTCGGCGGGATGGTGGTCAGGTGACCCAGCACTTCACCCACCCGTGCTGTGCTGACGCCTGGCACAAACAGCGCCGCAATGGCCTGATCCAGTTCCGCTTGCCGCCGCTGGTATTTCTCGAACACCTGGGTCTTGAAGCCTTTGCGGGTGCGGGGGACCTCCAGCGATACTTCCCCAACGCTGGTACCCCGCCGCCGCGCGTAGCTCCCGTTGCGCTGATCCCGGCGCTCTGGAGTGCGGGCGTAGCGTTCGGCCTGGAAAACGCCGTTACCTCCTCCTCCAACACCGTGGCCAGGGTGAACTGTACCGCCAGCCGCAGTTTTTCCTGTAACAACGTCCGAAAGTCCGCTGGACTGAATTCTACTTCTGCGCTATCATTCAGTTGGATGTTCATTGCATCCTCTTGGTTGATTTGTGCTTCCTCCAGGATACCTGAACTCCCAATTTTACATAACTTTCAGTATACTACCGCGATGGATGGCATGTTGAATGGCGAGTTCATCCCGCTGCACCGAGACCGAAATCTGGCGCTGGATGCGGATCTCTGCCGGACGCGACCCATACCTGCCCACCTGCCGTTCTTGAATTTGCTTGGTTATCTGTCACACCAACAAGCCTGCGACGCCGTGGCGTTTTACAATCGCCTCGGCCGATTGGGCGTGGGCCGGCGAGCGGACGACGAGATGGCGCTCGGCCCGGGCGATTTCTTTGCCACCCCCCATGGCGCTCAGCATATCCAAGCTGATAGCCAGTTGATCGTCGGTGAGGTCCAGGGCTCGCAGCCCCGCATCCAGGCAGCCGCGCAGAGTCTCGACCCGCTTGGCCGCCCAATCTTCAACTTGGTTCAAGCGATGATCTGCCTCCCACAGAAACTGTATTTTCCCAAACTGGTCAAGAAATGAGCGAACCAAAAGCTTTGATGTTCAGTTGGAGAAAGCGCAACACGTTCCTGCTTTATCGGCCCGGCCACTGGCCCCCAAGTGTATACATACAAGGAGATTAAGATGAAACCCTCAGCCAAGCATTTCACCCAGGCCCTCTTTTGTCTCACCCTCCTGTGCGTGTTGACCATGCCAGCGGTACCGTCAGGCCAGACGGTCCCACCGCCGGCCGCTGCGCTCACCCGGGCCACTGCCACCCCCTTCGCCCCGGCCGCCACGTTCACCTGGGTCACTGCCGACCCTTTCGCCTCGGCCGAAATCACCATCAGCAACACCGTCGCGGCGAATAACATCGAACCCCTGGGCGTCAACATGACCACCCTGGCCGGCGGCACCAACCTGCTCACCAACAACCTGATCTGGGGCAGCGGGATGGAACCGGCCATCGCCCGCTACCTCGTGCGCATCGAGCGTGCCGGCCCCGGCTGGATCGAGTGGGACCAAAGCCTGGGCGGGGTACACATGTGGGAGCAGAACGCCACCGGTTTCGGCGACGGGGCTACGGTGCGCCTCTACCGCATCGTGGATGCCGCCGGCCAGCCGCTCTCCTACGCTGGCGGGACGGACCTGAGCGACGCCACCGGCGCCGACCACGTCGTCTTCCTCGGCGAAACCACCGTGCCCGAGGGCGGCTGGATTGCCGAAGGCTCGGCCATCACCGCCACCAACCGCGTCTCGCTGACCAACACCGCGCTGCAACTGACCTACGGCGACCACGCCATCATCACCGTCGTCAAGAGAATCTTGACGAAGAGCGAAGTCCACCCCCGACTGCACGAATGGTTCAACCCCAACGTCAACATTCTTGGCGCCACCTCCGGCAATATCACCGCCACCCTCGTCCCCCATCCGGGGACCCTTCCATCCGAATTTACCGAACCGGGCGAAACCTGCCTGCGGCTCGACTTCCCGGCCGGCGGCGGGTGGGCGGGGCAGTGGACCTTCCACGGCTACGACAACGGCGAGGGGAGGTGGTACAGCCAGCTCACGCCGGGCGCAACGTACCGCGCCGAAGCCTGGCTGCGGCAGGAGGGCATCCCCGGCGGGCAGGTGCGCTTTTACGCCACCGGCCCATACAGCGCGCTCACCCAAGACACCCCCTGGACGGTCACGGGTGAGTGGCAGCGCTTCACCTACGATTTCATCGGCCCGGCCTACCCCAACCCGGCTGAGGGTCATGCCGCGTTCGGGCTGCAAGCGCTGGGCGGCCCCGGCATGCTCTGGGTGGACAACTTTCTGGTCTATCGCTACGACGCTGCGCACAACTTCAGCCCTTTCACCCCCAACCGAATGGCCTTTGATGAATTGATGGCGGCCATGCCCCCCAGCGGGCCCAAACCTGCCCTGCGTTTCTACGCCACCACTTACGGCGGGCACTCCTCGATGGAACGCCTGCTCTCGAACTATGCCAGCAGCCAGATTGATTTTATCTACAATGTCTCCGCCGGCAACGGGCAAATCGTCACCGTGCTCCAGGCCCTGGCCTGGGCGCTGGCCACCGGCAGCAGCCCCGCCGATCGCGCCATCCCGTACATCACCCTTCCCGAAGAATACACCGAAGTCGAATGGCTGCAATTGGTCGAATACCTGGGCGTGCCTTACGACCCGGCGGTGGATACACCCGCCGCCAAACCCTGGGCTTACCGGCGCTACCAACAGCGCGGCCATGGCACGCCCTGGACGGATGAATTCCGTGAAATCGTTATCGAGTTTGGCAACGAGACCTGGCACGCCGGATTCTTTGGTTGGGATGGCTTTGGCCGTCCCGGTTACGTGCATGGGGGCGGACGGGAGTACGGCCTGTTCGCCAACTATTACTTTGCCGAAAATGTGGCTGCCCAGCCCTGGTGGAGCCAGTACAACCTGAGCGAGAAAATCAGGTTCTCCCTCAACGCCAACTATGATGCCCAACTGAGCCCATGGGGGGATTCGTATGGAGAGTTAGCCGCCCAGCAGGCCCCCACCATCACCTCCTACCTGGGGCACGCCAACTATGTCGGCCCCAAATGGGAGACCGGCGAAGAACCGTTCCAGACCTTCGACGACCACGGGATGCAGGAAACCACCACCGGCGCCTATCTGACCATGTTCCCCCTCATTGACGATGTCGCCGCTGTGCGCGACCAACTGTTCGAACGAGGGCTGGCTGATTACCGGCCCATCGCCTACGAAGGCGGTCCCAGCGGCTACTACCTGCCCGGCAGCGGCACCATCACCCAGACCGCCATCTCCGAACTGTACGGCAAATCGCTGGGCATGGCGGTCAGCGCGCTGGACGCCTGGCTGTACTCCAGTTTGAATGGGTATGGCCACCAGGAATACTTTGCGTACTCTGGGGGGGAGGGGTGGAGCTCACACACCATGCCCAATGCCGGCGGCTTCCGCCGCCACCCTGGCTGGCTGGCGTTGATGCTGCGTAACCTGTACGCCCCCGGCGATACGATGCTGCAAACCACCTTCCAGAGTGTGCCCACCTACGAGCGCGAAGGGGAGAATGTGCCGCTGATGTCGGCCTACGCCATTCGAGGGACGGATACCCTTGCGGTGTTCGTGCTCTCCCGCAAGGTGGACGGCGTCCACGACGGGGTGAACTTTGGCGACGGGACGACGCCGGTCACGATTCACGTGCCCATCACCGACTGTGTGAGTGTCACCCGCTACGCCCTGACTGCCCCCGACGGCTCGCCCGCCGACCCGCGCGCTAACAACATCGCAGCCGTAAACGTGGTCATCTCGGCGGTTACGCTGAACCCATCTGTTTGTCATGGCGGCACGCTGGTCATCGGATCGGACACCGGCGGCGTGACGGGCGGGATGCCGCCGGGGACGGTGTATCTTTACGTGTTCAATACCGCGCCTACTGTGGCGTTCCGCCAGTATTTGCCGCTGATCATCAAAGAATAAGCCATGCGACGTCCACTGTTTCTGGTGTTGTCCCTGGGGCTGCTCATCAGTATCACGGCGCGGCGGGCTTCGCCCGCTGGTTGGGCGGCATGAACGCCAACATGTAGAAATCCGTCACGGATGAGAATATGACACAAGTGAGAGAGGCCGAATACCCTACTCAATTGTGCATGTTCTGGCCGGAACACCTTCTCAACATTCTCCCTCATGTGCAGTTACCAAGCGGCTATATGTTGCGGGCCTATCAGCCTGGTGATGAGAGTCGCTTTTTTTGAAGTTGGGTTACATTCCTTAATCTCTATGCCTCAGATGGCAGGGCGGTGGCATAATGTTTGTGCACGAGAACAATGGCCATTCACGCGTGGGGAATGAAAGGCTATGAAACCCAAGGCCGCCCAACATGCGGCTGTAGCCGACAGCGCTCCGCTCGCTGCGCTCGCTCCGGCGCTGCGGCTTAGCCGCCACTCGTTACTTTCCCGCGAAGAAACATCTCCCCATCTCACCTTTGGCGGGGCGGCGCCCTTGTCTCTCCGCCCGCTTCATTGAGTGCGCTTGTTCCTTTTCCCATCTGGCCTATACTTACCCCTGAAACAAAAACCACCCTGTAAGGAGTAAATCTCATGGAAAAAAATGATCATGCCGTTGCGGCACCAGTTCTTGAGGAGTTGGACCACACGATGACGGCGATCGCCATCCCCGATCAGCCGAATGCGATCGAGATCGGCACCCCTCCGCTCCCCGGTGCGACGGCCCAAGAAGCGTGGCACTCGCAATATGGCAGCCGGTTCGCGCGTAACGTCACAGTTGCGACGCTCACGCCGTTCCTGCCCGATCCAGCCGGCGCCAGCGGCGCCGCGGTCGTCGTTGCGCCAGGCGGCGGTTTCTTCTCGTTATCGATGGAGAACGAAGGCTGGAATGTTGCCAGCGCTTTGGCCAAGCACGGCGTCGCCGCATTCGTCCTTAAGTATCGCTTGAACCAGACGCCGGCGGACCTGGCCGAATTCAAACGTTGGATGGACGAGATGTTCTCGACCCCTGGACGCCGGCCTCCGCGCCCCGATCCGGAGCAGATGAAGACTCACCTCGCGCCGCAGCTCGAGGACGCGTGTGCCGCCTTCGCCCTGATCCGCAAGCGTGCTGGCGAGTGGAAGATCGCTCCGGACCGTATCGGCATGGTGGGCTTCTCAGCCGGCGCCATGCTTACCCTGGCGACTGCGCTCGTCGGTGAGACTGCCAGGCCGGCGTTCATCGGCGACATCTACGGGCCGCTGGCTGCGGTGCCCGTGCCGGCCGACGCTCCACCGCTGTTCGTCGCGCTCGCTGCTGACGATCCCTTCTTCGCCAATAGCGGATTCGGGCTGATCGAGAGCTGGCGCGCGGCCAAAAGACCGGTCGAATTTCACCTCTATGAGCAGGGCGGTCACGGCTTCGGCATGTACCCCAAGGAAACGACCAGCACCGGTTGGTTCAATGCCTTCGTGAGCTGGCTCACCATGCACGGGATGGCCAAGCCCCAGGCATGATAGGGTGTGGGGCAAGCGTCCGGCGGCGCGAGCAGGTGAGCTTTTCCGTTGCACCATTTTATTTGATCAGGTTCCACCAGATTCCGCTCTACCACGTCGAGCTGGATGCCTGCCCAGAATGCGGGAGCACATTAGTGCTCAGCGATCATTACAGCTGGTGCAAGACGGTGCAGCACGTGGGGCAAGTGGTATATGTGGCCAGCTGACCTTTAGACAGCCGCGCAAATTCGGTTTGCCAGTGTGGGTGGAGGTGCACACGGCCCGCCACCAATCCTCCGGGTCCTGCTCGGCCCAGCGCGGATGCGCGTACTCGGTGGCGTAACCGTAGAAGACGCTGCCGACGAGATGCCCTTCTGCATCATAAAGTGTGGCTTTGTTGCCGGTGGTGCCCAGATCGTGCGCCAGGATGTAGTTTTTCATTAGCCATGACTCCGGTTTGTTTGATGGCTCTCATAACGATTTTATCCTTCCCACACCAGTTTGAAATTAAAACCTACCAGTTTCCCTTCCTGAACACGCTGGACAAAGGGATCGGTCACAAAGACATTTTGTAGTGGCAACTCGGGCAATTTAAACACGGTCAAACCTTTAAGGCGTTCCGGATAAAAACAATATCTAATCACCCGCATAATTCGTCCGCTACTCTCAAACCGCTTAAGCTCGGAACGATCAAGGTCAAGAGCCTGCACTGTGGTTGTTACGTTAAACGCAAAATATGGTTCTTCACAGTCAACACAATCCAATTTGATCATAGGGCTTATCAACGCTCTGACGAAATATGGTAGAATAAGGACAACCAACCACCAGGAGATACAGTCATGAAGCAAACAGTAAGTGCAACGATCAATCTGTTAGAGAAATTGCGGGAAGTCCCCGATCCACGGCGTAGGCAAGGGAAGATTTACCCTCTGGACAGCCTGTTGGCGATGTTGCTCCTGGCGGCCTTAAATGGGGAAAGCAGTCTGCGGGGGATGGTGGAATGGGGACGGCAGCATTGGCGGCAACTGCAACGCGCGTTGGGATTCAAGTTAGGGAGTTCCGCCCCGGTGTATGGGACAGTTTGGAGCGTACTGGCGGCGTTACCAGCGGCGGAATTGGCGCAAGCATTGCGACTCTGGGGCACGGAGGCAATCCTTGACGACACAGAGGCCCTCGCCGTAGACGGCAAGTACTTGCGGGGGAGCAAGCGGCGCGCGAGTCAGTTAACGGCCTTACAAATCGTGAGCGCCGCGGCGCAAGAAATCGGGCTGGTTCTTGGGCAACAGGAGGCGGTCGGGGACGATAGCATCAGCGCGACCGTGCAATTACTGCAACAGTTGCCGCTGGACGGTAAAGTCGTGACCCTGGATGCCGGACTATTACAGCAGGAAGTCGCCGCCACGATCCTGCAAAAAGGGGGGCCTATCTGGGACCGCTGAAAGGGAATCATGGGGAGGTCACCCAGGCCGTGGCAGATTGGCTGGCGATGCGCCTGGGAGAATCGGCCCCGCAGATTGTAGAAACGCACTGCGGGCACGGGCGGATCGAACAACGTGAATACTGGTGGTGCGCCAGTGGCGAGTTGGAAGCCTATCTCGCGGAGGAGTATGGCTGGCCCGGGGTTCAAGTGTGTGGCCGCGTACGCCGCAAACGTCGCGCCTTGCAGGCTGACACGTGGCAAGCGGTTGAGGAACAGGTGCTGATTTACGGTAGCCGGTGGACGAAACTTCCGTTGGCTGCGCAGTGTAGTGCTTGGCTGCGGCGGCATTGGGAGATTGAGAATCGCGTGTTCTGGGTACTGGATGTGACATACAATGAAGACCGCAATCACGCGCGCCAGATTGCACTACCCTTGAACATTCTGCGTTGCACGGCGTTGAATATCATTCGGCAATGTGGTTTTCGCTATATCCCCGATGGGCAACGCGCCGCGGCCGCCGCACCAGACCGGGGACTCGCCTGGTTGTGTTAGAGCGTTGATAAGCCCTG
>JAIOAS010000074.1 GCA_019873725.1 Chloroflexota bacterium
TACAACGGTGATGCTTGATATGGTATAACGTCTGAATAACGCCCGGTAAGTCGTCGCTCTGGTAACAACATTGCGGTCGATACCTTTAAGGATTTCGGAGAAGATATCAGTATCGATGAGCGCCCTATCCATTGGATAACCTCAGGGGCATGTTTTCGCGCGATTGCATGGCGGATGCCACAATTTGATCGATCAATTCTGGCTCTTGTGCAAACATACCCAGGAAGGGATCTTCAGTATTCCCCATTGTCGCCAGCGTGTTGATGATCTCTTTGATCAAAGCTTCCACGGTGGACTGGCGCTGTTTGGCAACTTGTTGGGCGTGTTTCCAGGTGACTTCATCCACTTGTAATTGCACAGTGCTCATTTTCCCTCCTTAGAGCCGAACTGCCTTTAGCATAACACATCCCGCGTTGAAAAACAAGCTGTCATTCCCACACGCACAACGATTCCACATACGCCGCCGAGCCGTCGCGCAGCCAACCGTCGAGTTGCGCCACCTCTTTGAGCTGCTGCCCACGCAAGCGATGGACGACGACGTATTGCGCGACCATGCCCGGCAGCGCGGTCATATCGCCCCACAGCTTCTCGAACTGCGCCACGGGGAACACGTCTTCCTGCCCGTGGCCCCAGCGCTTCTTCACGTCCTTGAGCGTGATGTAGGTGGGCATCCGCGCCGCGACGGTGCGCACGGCTTCATCGATCTTCGCCAGATGTGCCGCACTTCCCGCCAGATGCGCCGCCTGGAGATCCTCCCGCGTCAGCCCGAAGAGGTCCAGCAGCCTGTCGATGCTGATCCACATCGTATTGCTGTTGTAGTACGAGAGCTTGAACTCGTCCTCTTCGCGCGGCAGCGCCATCCCTTCGATGAGCCGCAAGTTGCCGTCCACGCGGGCCAGCCCACCGCCGCGATCTTCCACGCGCCGCGTGATCACCTCGATGGTCATCGTCACGCCGGAAGCGAGGTGCTGGCCGAGGATCGTCGCATCGACATCGGCGCCTACCGTGTCGATGTTGTGTAGCATCAGCGTCTCAAGTTGCGGGCGTTCGGCCAGCATCTGCGCCAGCACGCCGTTCTTGAACAGGTTGGGGATCTCGTACCAGTGCCCGACGGGATGCAGGCACTGCTGCGGGACGTTGTCCCGGTAGTCGCTGCCTTCGCCCATCTGCTGCGCCCATCCGATGAGGGCCGCATGCAGGCTCTCGCGTACTTTCTGCGCCTGCTCGTCGAGCAACTGCTGTGGCATCTCCTCCCAGGCGAAGCGCAAATCGCGCGCCATCGGGATCAAGCGCAGGCCCACGGCGCGTCCCGGTGAGAGGTACAGCGGCCCAGGGTAGCCGTAATTGTTCCGCTGCGCCAGAAAGTCGCGGATCGGCTCGTGCGTCAAGTAGCTCGTCGTGATGACGTGCGGCACCGGCATCCCTGCCAGCATCCCCACGCGGCGGCTCTTTGCCAGGTGCACCTCGATGAACGAACGATGTTTGCCGCCGAGCTTGCAGAAGGGGTGCAGCGCTTTCACCACACCCGCCCCATGCGTCCAGCGACTTCCTACACCGGCAGCCAGCGTCACCACGGCCACGCGCCCTTCGCGCAATGCCTGTAATCCGTAACTAATTGGAGATTGGGGATTGGCGATTGACGATTCGTGATTCATGCTCTGTGATTCGCCGCTCACTACATCTCCCGCATACACGTCCTCGATCACCGTGCTCGCCGGAAGGCGGTTCTGTGCCAGGCCGATACGTCCGCTGCGCAGGTCGGCGCGGATTTGCGCGTGCTGAATGCGGTCGAAGCCCAGTTCCTCCAGCAGTGCCTCGAGGGTGCGCTGGCTCACGTCCTCTTGATCGGCGCGGGGGATGATACGGTCGAAGAGCGTCTGTACCATGCCGGCGAGCGCCGGGTTGGTGCGACATGCCGCGCCAAAGTGGTCGAGTTCGGCGCGCCGGGCGTGGGTGAGGGCGTAACGTTCACACTTGAGCAGCGCGGGGACCATCAGCGCGTAATAGCCGGGCGACATCAACGCTGTGGTTCCGGTGCGCAATTGGGCCACCGTTCCATACTCGTTGATGGCGAAATCGTAGACCACCGGCTCCATAGCAAAGGGTAGCGCGTGCTCCAACTCGCGCTTGGTCGCCAGCATTGTGGCGAGGAGGCGTTCCTGCGCTTCGGCGCGGCGCGCGGGATCGAAGATGAAGCCCATTCCGCCGCCGGACATTCCGCCGAGCATCCAGAAGCCCCAGAAGTCCTCGCCGAAAGCCGCGCGCACCCGGTCGATGACCGTGGTCGTGTACAGGTTGTTGGCCCAGGGGATGATGGTCTGGATGGGATCGAAGAAGTTGCGTGTGGTGGCATCGCCGATGCTCCGCACGTCGCCCCGGCGCAACAGATCGACAATCTCGTCGTAGATGCGCATGGCCTTCTGCCGTCCAATCCACTCGGCCTCGGAGCGCAGCAGATATTTCTCTGTCACCATCTCCAGGATCGGGCCGACATCTTGCGCCATACCGCCGTGGACGAGGACAAGGCTCTGTTGCAGACGTTCGCGGGTGTCGGCGGAGACTTCGTCGTAGCCCATCAGATGATGGCCGGGCAGCAGGCGTCCCCGACTGATGCCGTATTCGGGATCGTCGGGCCCGGCAAGTTGCCCGGTGATGAGCTTCATGCCGGGCCAGACGCCGCCGGAATCCTGCCATCCGCCGCCCGACCCGGCCAGCCACTCGCCCAGGATGGCCCGTGCAGCGACGAGGCGGCGCTCGTGCTCTTGCAGCATCCCGGTGAGCGATTGCGTTTGGCCGGTAGCGCGCATACAGACGGCGATGAGGCACGCCAGCAGGCTGGTGGAAACGGCCAGCCGTGAGCCTTTGGGGATGCCGTTGACCTGGCTGACGAGTTCCAGGCCGTACCCTCTCCCCCCCTTAGTCCCCCCCGACGGGGGGGAAACAGTATTCTCCCCCCCACTGGGGGGGATTAAGGGGGGGATCAGCCGCACCAGCAAGTCCTGCAGCCGTTCGCCAGAGCCTTCCATCCCCGGCGGAATGATGCCCGCGGCGATGATGGCAGCCTTGAGCAGGCCCAGGTAATCGCGGGCATAGTCGAAGACCTCGGCCAGGTTGGTGATTTCGGCGACGGCGCCGAGATCGACGCTCACCAGTCGAAGTATCGGTTCGTCGATGACGCGGATGTAGGCTTCGACGGGTGGCCGCGGCTCGGGGTCGCGGCCATGCACCGCCAGATCGATGGAGACATTGAGGACGCGCGCGCCTTCGGGGAAGTCCATCCCCAGGAAAAAGATGTCGCTCCAGCCGCTATGCGAGAGGTCCATGCGCACCGGCGTGGCCTCGTGGAGAATGGGAAACAGCCCTTCGGCAGAGCGGGTTAGCAACTCGCGGCGCACGCGCAGCGGATGATCCATCGGATGGCCGGTGCGGAACATCCACTGGTTGCCGCGCACCGACCGCACGCTGCGGCGCACCTGATCCGCCAGCGTCTGGAAACCCAGGCGGTGGTAAGCCTCGGCCAGCGCGCTGGAAATCCCGTCCGTGGGGCCTTCTGCCGTTTGTTGGGCGAGAAAGCAATCAATGGCCTCTTCAAAGCGGCGTTGGAGGAGGTGGGTGTAGCCGTCATAGGGAATCAGACTAGACCTGACAGGTTTTCGGCGAACGTCGTTCGCACAACCTGTCAGGTCTAGTTTGTTGGGAATGTGAAAGCGGTGAATGGCGTAAAGGAAGAACAGCGCGCGCACGCGCTCGTAGAGGTTGTCGCTGGTGCGCCGGAAGGCTTCCAGCGCCGCACACTCGTCGAGCAGTTCGGTCAGCGACGCAGTGCGGCAGAAGGCGTCCAGCGAGCGGTTGCGCACCTCTGGATCGCGGGCGGTGATGATGTCGATCAGGTGGCTGCTCATGCGCCCCTCCGTAGTTCGCGGGTTGCCAGCATCTCCACCAGGCGCGTCAGCACTTCCTCGCGGTCATTGCCGCTGAGCGCGAGCGCCAGTTGTGCCATCACCAACCCGTACTTCACCCCCACGTCGTAGCGCAGCGCCCGCTCTTCCAACGCCAGGTACTTCTCGCGGGCGGCAAGGACGGCCAAAGCTTCGGACAAGGTGATGGATTTTGGATTTTGGATTTCGGATTTTGGATCCCCCGCCGATTCTTGATTCTTGATTCTTGATTCGAGGATTTCCATCACCGTCGGCGTGAGGACGTGCATCCCGAAGAAGCAGAGGTAGTGGCCCACGCGCAGGCCCGGCACGATCAGGCGCAGTTCGGCCTCGGTGGGCGTGGGCTTTTCGATGACGGTGTCGATCTCGTAGAGGTCTTTGCGACCCGGCACGCGCTTGCCGCCGACGGTGCCGTAGTAGGGGAGGAGGTTCTCGCGCGTCGCCTGGACGGCGGAGACGGCGCAATTTTCCGCCTCGGCCACGGCGACGAGCTGCTGCGCACAGCTTTGCGTCTCGGCGCTCACGTAGAGGTGATCGCCCACCAGGTGCAGGAAGGGCGCGTCACCGACAAAGGCTTTGGCGCAGTAGATGGCGTGCCCGTACCCGCGTGGCTCGGTCTGCGAGATGAAGTGCAGGCGTCCTGCATGAACGCCCACGGCTGCCGCGTAAGGCCCTTCGTCGCCCGGCGCAACGACCACGGCGATTTCGTCGATGCCCGCGCTGATGGCTTCTTCCACCAGGATGGCGAGCACGGATTTCTCCGTGCCATCGCGGTCGGTGAGCGTCTGCATGGGCAGGGCGCGCTGATGGCGTCCGGCGGCGGTGATAACGGCTTTTGTGATGTGCATAGTATGACCTCCACTGTGCAATGATTTTATGTCCGCAGATTTAGCAGATGCAGCCAATTTCTGTCTGCAGATGGAAAAATCTGCTCAATCGGCTTAATCTACTGATAGGAAAAAGTGTAGCGTGCGTTTATTGCTGATTCTGCCGGGAACGGATGCGTTCGATGGTGCGGTAGAAGGCATTTTCCAGCTCCAGGCTCCAACTGCTGGGCCGTTTTTGCAAGCGCCGCAACGTCTCGGCGTCGCCGATGTAGAACAGCGCGTCCAGGGCCTTCTGTTGCAGATAACGGCGTTCGTCGGGCAAGGGGGGCGCGCTCAGGTGCAGGGTCGAGAAGTCTTCCAGGGCCACGTCGGTAAAACGGCGGGTGGCAGTGGTGTCATAGAGTTCGCCGATGGACTGCATGGCGATGCCCTTCAGCGTGATGTCGGGGAATTCACTGAGACAGCGGTAGAGAAATCCGCGCGCGCGGGCATCCTGCGGGCGCACTTTGCCGATCAGGTACGCCAGATGGGGATACCACGGCTGTGGATTGTCGCGGGTGATGGGGTTGAGCTGTTGTTTTCCGTCCTCAGGGCTGAGGAAGGGCAAAATCACCTCCTGGGTGACGATCGCCGGATCGAGCAGCGTGAGCGCGGTGGCGGCATTGCTGCGCGTCTCCTGGCTGAAGTGCGGTGAGAGGAACGCGCGAATAAGCACACGCGTCGCCACGTCGGTTTTGAGATCCCCCAACGCAAAGGCCGCCACGGCCTGGATGCCGATCTCATAGCCCTCTTTGGCGATCAGATAGGGGATCAACGCTTTGACATGGCCGTTATTCCAGTCGTTGAGCACCGCCGCCAGTTCAGGCGCGATCACTTCGACTTCCGCGTAGGGCGGCGGGAGCATACGCCGCAGCGCCAAGACGGCGGCCAGGCGCACATCGCTGTCCTCGTAAGCCGGGGCGCCGCTCGACAACGTCCGCACCGGTTGGTACGCGATCTCCACCAGACGCGGGATGGTTTCTGGATGCTTGAGTTGTCCGAGCGCCTGGACGATCCGCACGCGCCGGCCGACGCGCGGCTCGCGGGCAATGTCCAGCCGCCAGAGCAGGGTGCTGACGATCAGGCCGATCAACGATTCCTCCCGGCATTTTTCCCGGCACTCGCGGATGCAATCGGCGGCCAGGAAAACTTGCTCGCCTTCGCCCAGGGCGACACCATACAGAATCTCGTGAATCAGCTTGAAGGGATCGTCCATCAGGGCGCTCAGCAGGATGAGCGTTTCTGCCCACCAGTAGTAGCGCGTATGCCGGCCGAGTGTCGCGGCGATGTCGCTTAACGTCGTCTCAAAGTCCGCGCGTTCGAGGAGTGCCTGTGCGCAGCAGTAGGAACGGATGTTGGCGCGGGCGAAACGGAGCGATTCCGCCCCTACCGGAGCGAGCAGTCCATGTGTGGTCAGTTCTTGATACAGCGCCTCCAGGCTGTATCCGCGATTGCCGCGCACCTCGGCCATGATCTCGAAGGCTTCATCGATGCTGAGTGTCGTCTTGAACGTCGTCTGCATTTGCCATGCCAGCGCGTAGAGCGTCCGGGCGGCGCGCGTGCGCATCCCCTGATCCACGGCGATGTCCATGATGGCGTCATCGACCAGGTCTTGCAGCACTTGGGCGTGGGAGCGTGGAACTTTGCCTTCTTCTGCTTGTTTCAGCATTTTGAAGAGCAGCCAGGGGATGCGGGCCAGGTCGAAGAGTTGCGTCTCTTCCAGGCCGGCGTAAAGCTGTTTCGCCGCCGGTTGCTCCAGTGTTTGGGTGAGGTAATGCCGGATATTCCGTTCCGAAAGCGGCAGCATAATCAGCGTGTCGCGGATGTATAACGGCGCGATGTCGAAATCGTCCGTGTTGAACGCGATGATGTACTCGTGCCGCGGATGCCGACGGATGAAATCTTGCAAGACCGCACATAGACGGCGGCGGCTGTGATAGGGCAACACCTCGCTGTTGTCGATCAGGATGCGCAGGACGGGGCCGCCGGTTGATTGGAGCACATCGCGGGGGCGTTGTTCGGCGTCCTCTTCCCAGAAAGGCTCAAGGGCTTGCAGGATCAGCGTTTCCAGCGTTTTCTCATCGATGCGCGCTCCCTGGGACATGGTTTGCAGGTCCAGGTAAACCGGGATGACCAGGCGGGGTGCGTCGGCTTGCAGCGATTGCTGGGCCGTGAGCTGGGCTATGTGGCGCATCTCGGTGGATTTGCCCATACCGGCGTCGCCGATCAACGCAACGGTGTTTGTGCCGCGTCGGCTCTGCTCTGGTTTGAGAGGCGTGAAAATGCTCAAAATCGTCTCGCTGAGACTGCGGCCAGGTGTGCTTTCTTCGACCAGCGCGTTGAAATCGACGTTGCGCCAGGCCCCCGAGAAA
Source organism: Chloroflexota bacterium (assembly GCA_019873725.1). Taxonomy (GTDB): domain Bacteria; phylum Chloroflexota; class Anaerolineae; order B4-G1; family SLSP01; genus DSWT01. Next base: position 7,177 of record JAIOAS010000074.1, read on the forward strand.
TGCCGCACCTCCAGCGGCAAGTAAGCGCCGCCGGCGGGCAGGGGATTGAGGATATCGGCGAGCAGCATCGCCCGCAGCGCGCGGAGGAAGGGGTCCGCCGTAAAGAGCTGGCCGTTATCCAGCCGCATAAAGAGGGCGGGGATGGCCCATGCCTCCGGGTCATTTTCCAGCAGCAGGAGCCGCGCGTGATTCATCGCGCGGTCGACGCAGCCGTGTTCCAACAAATCGCGGTAGAAATCCCGGCCTAGCTCACGCGCCAGCCAGGGCGCGATGGTATCTTGCATGGCGACAATCGCCGGGACGCCGGCCTGTACCAATTGAGGAGCCAGACCCACATAGGGGTTGGCGTTCTGCGGATCGCGTTTGGCACTGTCGCAGGCGCCCAGGAAAATCAGGTATGGAAGCGGGTTGATGGCGCCCAGTTGCGCCACAATCTCCGCATCGCGGCGCGCATCGGTGAATCCGTTGGCGTCTTCCAGGAGCAGGGTGGTTGTTCCCTGCGCGCGGCTGAACGCGCCGTGGCCGAGGAAGTGCAGGATGTGGTAGCCTGGCGCAGTCGCCAGCTCCCGGCTCACCGTGTCGAGGGTGGTAGGGCCGTCACGCACGACGTAACCGGCCTGCTCCAGGCGGGTGCGTAAGTCGGTGTTGAGGCCGGTCCTACCCGGTAGCAGGGTGACGTGCAGTTGCCCGGTGCGTTGCAAACTGTCCAGGGCGAAGAGCAGCGTGTCGATTTCGATGTTCGTGTCGATGGGCGTCATTCCCTGGTCAATCAGGTCGGCGGGATTGGCGATGGCGACGAGCATGCGGATGGGCCGGGTGGCGATGGGCGCGGGCGTGGCAATTTCCAGCCCCGTGTAGCGCGAAAAGGGCGTCTGCGTGGAGGTGCTCAGTGAGATGACGGTGTTCTGTCTTAGCTCGTGGAGGCATTCCCACAGCAGGGCGTGTAGTTCGGGCGCGTGTGGATCGATCCACAGGCGCACGCGCAGTTGCCCGCCGCTGCGTGTCTCGGCAACCCCCATCGCCCGATCGTAGGCGCGCCGGATCGCACCGGTGAAGAGCGCGTCGAACAAGAGCATGCCATAGGTGGGGGTGTCGTTCTCGGCGGCTTGCAATGCGTTGTGATCCAGCCGCATCTCACCATCAGCGAAATGCACCGTGCCGTTCAGCCAGGCTTCGGTGGGGTAACATTGCCGTGCATCGTCCCACGGTTGAATGCGGATTAAAAGATCGGTATAGTCACGTTGCACACTCTTGGGCATAACCACTCCTGCCAACCTTCGTTCGCTACTTTCGCAAGGGCATGTACTATTATACGCCCTCTCTGAAAGATAGAAAGTTTACCAGAAGTACGTAAGTAAGCCTTACGGCTACGAGTAACTGCTACCCTATTCCCGTAAAAATGGGTGCGTTTCAATTCAGGGGCAAAAGCCAGATAAACGCATAACTTAAGCCGCAGAGTTCGCAGAGAACGCAGAGGGATTTTTTTAAATCTCTGTGAACTCTGCGTGCTCTGCGGCACGATATAAGGAACGGTCGCCCCAATTCTGAAATGCACCCGTAAAAATTTATTGCTTGAATGGCTAGAAAAATATACTAAACTTATGGTATATTTTCCGTTTTTCTTGTATAATTGTTTTTGTGGTGTAGCTCCTTCGCTCTTTTTTTATGCCAGTCAATTTTGTTTGTGAAATTGTATTTCACCTTGTCTGTCTCTTAATTCTTTGCTTATAGGGAGGTATCTATGAATTGGGTGATCTTTTGTGCAGGGGTCATCATTGGCTGGATCGGCGAACTGTTCATTGACTTCTTGTTCTGGCGACACAGGCACTTTGATATCGCTTCGGAACTCGAAGTGCGCGCTGATTTAGCCGCGATGGAGGCCAGGGCGGGGCAGCTCGAGGCGCAGGTCATCGGTCTCAAGGAAGATCGAACACACTACGAGTACGAAATGCAGCTCAGCCGTGATACGTTGGCGCGGGTACACGAGCAACTGTCCGCCAGAGAAGCCGAAATCCGACAGTTGCAAGCGTTGCTCGCCGATGCGCATCGCCAGCTTGCCGAACAAACGAGTTCTCGACCGATCATGCCTGCATCAGAGTCGCACGGTTTGGAGAAAATCGAGGGGATCGGGCCCAAAATTTCCAAACTCCTCAACGCGCGGAGCATCTACACCCTCGCCGATTTAGCCGAGGCCAATGTGGAGGAGTTGCAGCAATGCCTTGCGGAGGCCGGCCCGCAGTATCAGATGGTGAATCCGGCGACCTGGCCCGAGCAGGCGCGTCTGGCCGTCGAAGGGAACTGGGAGGCGCTGGACGCCCTTCAAACTGACTTGAAAGGCGGTCGTGCTTAGCCGGTTTGACACTGCCGGTTGGGTTGATACGCAATATTGTGGAGGGAAATGATGGCCTATTATCGCAGCCCTAAAAGTATCAGAGCCTACACCTGGTTCAAGTTTGCGGGAACGTTAGTTTTGATTTGCCTCTTCGTTATGCTGTTGTTACGCCAGCAACGCGCGGCTGCAACGGCACCGGTCGGCCCGCCTACCGCGGTACCGCCGTCTCCACCTGTATTGCCGACTCCGAAACCCACTGCCATTATGCCGACTCTGACCGCGCCGGCAGTGGAAGCCACTGATGCGGCGGCCTCGGTAGAAGCGCCGGTTGCGTCTGCACCGCAGATCAGTGCGGATGGGGTTGTGACATTTTCTGGAACTGGGACACCGGGTTCCACGGTGGAAGTTTGCACTGCCGATAAGTGTGTCGGACGTACAACCGTGGGGGCAGATGGGGTGTGGACATTCGCTGTGCAGCTCGCTCCTGGCGCTTACAACTTTGACGCGCGCGCTGTAGACGCTGCCGGCGCAATGTCGGTTGAATCTCCGTCGTTCAATGTCGTCCTACCCGCGCCCAAACAATCTCCAACGCTCACTACACCGCAGTCTGGCGCATTTATCGCCGGCAATCTGGTGACGCTCGCCGGCACGGGAACACCCGGCGCGGAAATCGAAATCCTCGATAAGGGCAAAGTGGTGAGTACAACCGTGGTCCACCCTGACGGAACCTGGACGCTCGACTGTGTGTGTGATTCGGGCACGCGCCTGCTCAGCGTGCGGAATGTCGGAGAGCCTGAGAGTGCCAGCGCAGCCATCACCGTTCAAGTTGCAGTGGCTCCTGTCTCTATCCCCCCTGATCTGGTGTGCGGTGAAGACGCTGAGATTCCGATGGGGACGGATCACGGCACCGTCTACATCGTCGCGCCCTGCGAATACATCGGGTTGATTGCCGCGCGCGTTGGCGTCAAAGTAGCAGATTTGCTTGCCGTGAATCCGCAGGTGACAGACCCTGACCGTATCGAGCCGGGGCAAATCTTAAATTTGCCGCCGCGCTAGAAAGGCTTTTTGCAACAGCCGTGTGACCAGGGGAGAGACTTGCTCTCCCCTGGTTTGTTGGCGTTAGGAATTCAACAAAAAACCGTAACTGGATTGTATTCTTTAGCTTTTTCTTGTATAATGATAACGATTGTGGTTTGATCCTCATTTTTTTATCCATCTCATTCACGCAATTTCGGTCTGCAAGGAGGTGATTCATGAACTGGTTGAGTTTTTTCATCGGATTGCTCGTGGGCTGGTTAATTGAGCTGATCATCGACTTCTTCTATTGGCGGCGCAGGCGTGCGGTTGTGCTCCCCGACGGTGAGGGACGCACCGAGTTAGCCGCAATGGAGGCCAAAGCAAGCCGGCTTGAAGCGCAATTGGTCGCGGCGCAGGATGACCAGAAGAAGCTGGCAGCCTGCGAAAGCCAGTTGGGCGATTGTCAGGCTGCTTTATCGCGCGTCCAGGCGCAGTTGTCGGCTAGAGAAGCCGAAGTCCAGCAGTTGCAGGCTTCATTGTCCGACAAGGAAATCCGCATGGCTGAACGTACCAGTTCACTGGCAGCATTGGCCGGGTTTGACGAGCACAACTTGCAGAAGATCGAGGGGATCGGCCCCAAGATCGCCGGTATCCTCAACGAGCACGGCATCCATACTTTCGCCGACCTGGCGGAAGCGACGGTTGAGGAATTGCAGAAATACCTTGAAGAAGCCGGTCCGCGCTATCGGTTGGCGAGTCCAGAGACCTGGCCGGCGCAGGCGCGTCTGGCTGCCGAGGGCAAGTGGCTGGAACTGGACGAACTTCAGCGCAAACTGAAGGGCGGGCGCGCCTAGCCCCACAGGATTAGCCGGGCGATTGCGATCCGTGCGGGTTATACTAAGCGCGCGGTAAAACCTCCTTATTTCTGTCAGCAGATGGGCAACCAGCGGTTGCGCGCAGATTTAGCAGAGTGTGCGCTGTAAATTGGTCGAAAATCTGCTTAATCGGCTAAATCTGCTGATGAAATGGCAATTTTAGTATGCGGTTAGTATATGGAGGAGAACTTATGGTTGCCGATCGGACGTCTCAGAGTGTGCGAGCGTACAACATTTTCAAATTGGTGGTGACGCTCATCTTGATCCTCATCATTATCATCTTGCTGCTGCGTGCGCGGCCTGGTGCTGCGCCTGCACCGCAGGTGGTGGTGGAACCGACCGTCACCGTGGCTGTTGCCCCTACGCTTTCGATGCCCGAGGTGGGTGACGACGGGACGGTGACGTTCTCCGGGACGGGAACGCCGGGGTCCAAAGTCGAAATCTGGGCGGGCGGCAAGAAGCTGGGCGAAGCGACCGTCGGCGCGGACGGCAAATGGGCGTTCGCCGCGCCGCTTGAGCCAGGAGAGTATGCCTTCAGCGCGCGGGCTGTGGACGCCTCCGGCAAGACGCTGGCGGAGTCGGCACCGCTCAAGTTCACCGTGCCTGCTCTAGTCAAAGCGCCAACATTGGACAAGCCTGAGGTAAGCGACGACGGGACGGTGACGTTCTCCGGGACGGGCACGCCGGGGTCCACAGTCGAAATCTGGGCGGGCGGCAAGAAGCTGGGCGAAGCGACCGTCGGCGCGGATGGCACGTGGGCGTTCGCTGCGCCGGCGCTGGAGGCGGGCGACTACGAGTTCAGCGCGCGCGCCGTGGACGCTTCCGGCAAGACGATGGCGGAGTCGGCGCCGCTCAAGTTCACCGTGCCTGCCCTGGTCAAAGCGCCAACATTGGACAAGCCTGAGGTGGGCGACGACGGGACGGTGACGCTCTCCGGGACGGGAACGCCGGGGTCCACAGTCGAAATCTGGGCGGGCGGCAAGAAGCTGGGCGAAGCAACCGTCGGCGCGGATGGCACGTGGGCGTTCGCTGCGCCGGCGCTGGAGGGGGGTGATTACGACTTCACTGCGCGCGCCGTGGATGCTTCCGGCAAGACGCTGGCGGAATCCGCGCCGCTCAAGTTCACCGTGCCTGCCCTGGTCAAAGCACCGACGTTGACCGCACCCTTGCCCGATGCTTCGATCGCCGGCGACACGCTGACACTTGAGGGCACCGGTGAGCCGGGCGCGGAGATCGAAATCCTGGACAACGGCAAAGTCGTAGGCAAGGCCGTCGTGCAGGCCGACGGCACCTGGAAATTCGATTATAAGGTCGAGCCGGGCGCGCACTCGCTCGCGGTGCAGAACGCCGGAGATGCAGCGAGTGCCAGCGCCACCGTTAACGTCCAGGTTGCCGCTGTTTCCAAACCGGCGCCGGCGACCGGCGTGTGCAGCGCGGGCAACATCCCCATGGGCATCGATCAAGGGACGACGTACATTGTGGCGCGTTGCGAGTACATGGCGCTGATTGCGCAGCGCACCGGCGTCAAACTTGCCGACTTGATCGCCGCCAACCCGCAGGTGACAAATCCCAACCTGATTTATCCAGATCAAGTGCTCAATTTACCGCCCCGCTAACCATCGTCCGGCGGTTTAAGGGGGTAGAGATGGGCGATTCACCCATCGTTTTACTCGCTCAGGGATTGACCAAATCCTATGGCAATGTTCAAGCGCTGCGCGGCGTTGACCTGGAAGTGCGCCGCGGTGAGGTCTTTGGCTTCCTGGGACCTAACGGCGCCGGCAAGACGACGACGATCCGCATTTTGCTCGACCTGATCCGGCCTGATGGTGGGACGGTGCGCGTGCTGGGACTCGATCCGCAAAAGGACGCGTTAGCCGTGCGCGCCCGCTCCGGCTACTTGCCCGGCGAGTTGCATCTGGAGGACACCGAAACGGTCGAAACCATTCTCAAACAGTTCAACGCGCTGCGCGGCCGCAAAGCCGACTGGACCTACGTCCGCAGTCTTGCCGACCGCCTGGGCCTCGATCTGAAGACGCAGGCGAAAAACCTCTCCAAGGGCAACAAACAGAAAGTCGGCGTGGTGCAGGCGCTCATGCACCGGCCCGAACTGCTCTTGCTGGACGAGCCTACCGGTGGGCTGGATCCACTGATCCAGCAGGAAGTGCACAAGCTGATCGGCGAGGCCAAGGCGGACGGTGCCACAGTCTTCTTTTCCTCGCACGTTATCGGCGAAGTGGAGCAACTGGCCGACCGCGTGGGCATCATCCGCAAAGGCGTGGTCGTGGAAGTCGCCGAGACGCAGACGCTGATCAAACGGGCATTACACCGGGCCAGAGTCCGTTTCGGCGGCGGAATACAGGCCCCGGCGCTGGAAGGCATTCCCGGCGTCTCCATACTGTCGCGCAGTGCCGATTCTCTAACATTGCAGATCGAGGGCGAGATGGATGCTCTGATCAAAGCTCTGGCAAAATTCCCTGTGATTGAATTTGAGACCGAGCGTCCATCGCTCGAAGAGATTTTCCTGGCGTATTACGAAAGGTAGACGGCCATGTTCACCATTTTCAACCAAGCCCTGCGGCGCTGGAAGTGGCAGATCGTCGGGTGGGGCAGCAGCCTGCTGATCATCGCTGTCTATTTGATGTGGTTGTACAAGCCGATGGTGGAGCAGCAGGCGCAGCTTAAGAACCTGTTCGACGCCTATGGCAAGGAGATGCTCTCGTTTTTTGGCGGCACGGTGGACATTTTTTCGGCGGGTGGCTATCTGAACTTCGCCTTCTTCTCCTATGTGCCGGTCGCCATCGGCATTCTGGCGCTGCTGCTCGGCTCCGGGCTGGTGGTGGCAGACGAAGAGAAGGGCACGCTCGACTTGATTCTGGCGCATCCCATCACCCGCACAGCGTTGTTCTGGGGACGTTGGCTGGCGCTCGTGGCGACGCTGACCGCCGTGCTTCTGCTGTCGTGGCTTGGCTTTGCTATGGGGTTGTCCTGGACGGGACTGGATACCACCGCCTGGCAGGTGCTCCTGCCGCACATCTCGCTGCTTTCGATCCTGATTCTGTTTGGCACGCTGGCGTTGTTTCTCAGCCTCCTGCTGCCCTCGCGCACGTTGGCTGCCAGTGTGACCGGCGCGCTGTTGGTGGCGAGTTACATCGTCACATCGCTGGCGTCGGTCAACGACACGCTGGAACCGCTCAACACATTCTCACCGTTGAAGTACTACCAGGGTGGCAGCGCCGTCAATGGGCTGGACGGCGGGCCTTTGCTCAGTACACTCGGTATCGCATTGCTCTTCGGCGTGCTGGCCTGGCTGCTATTCCTGCGCCGTGATGTTCGCGTCAGCGGTGAAGGCAACTGGCGATTGCCCTTCTTGAGCCGTAAGATGAAAGCGCCAACCACAAATCAGGCGATGTTGTGGTGATTTTCCCGATGAGAGAGCCTGTGCGGAAACCGGTTTGGATCGTCCTGGTGCTATGTGGCGCTGTGTGGTTGTTGGGCGGCTGTGCAGTCGCGCCCACCGCAGCGGAGCGCGAACAAGTGGGGGACGCGCGACAAGCGGCGCCCTCTGCTATCGCAGAGCCTGTAGCTGACTCGTTCGTCTATCTGCCGTTGGTGCTGCGCGCGAATCCTGTTCCGCTGATTGCCGGATGCAGCGTTTTCCCCGCCGACAATATCTGGAATACCCCGGTGGACACTTTACCTGTCGATGCGAACTCCGCCGCCTATGTCGCCACGATTGGCGTCGGCGCCCATGTTCACCCAGATTTCGGTTCCGGCCTGTGGGACGGCGGACCGATCGGCATTCCGTATGTGGTCGTCCCTGGGACGCAGCCGCGCGTGCCGGTGACGTTTGACTACGCCGACGAAAGCGATCCCGGCCCCTATCCCATTCCGCCGGATGCTCCCATCGAAGGCGGGGCGGAAAGCGACGGCGACCGCCACGTTTTGGTCGTAGATCGTGACGACTGCGTGTTGTACGAGTTGTACTACGCTTTCCCGGTGAACGGCGGTAGCGCGTGGACCGCCGGCTCCGGTGCGATCTTCGACCTTTCCGACCATGCGTTGCGCCCGCAAACGTGGACCTCCGCCGATGCTGCCGGGTTGCCCATTCTGCCGGGGTTGGTGCGCTACGAGGAGGTCGCAGCCGGGGAAATCCGTCACGCCTTGCGTTTCACCGCACCTCAGACACGCCGCGCCTACGTTTGGCCGGCGCGTCACTATGCGTCTAGCCTCACCGGGTTGCAGTATCCGCCGATGGGACAGCGCTTCCGGCTGAAGGCCGACTTCGACATCAGCGGCTTCTCGCCCAACGTCCAGGTGATTCTGCGGGCGCTCAAGAAATACGGGATGATGCTCGCCGATAACGGCTCGGCGTGGTATATTTCCGGCGTGCCGGACGAGCGGTGGGACAACGATGAACTACACGAATTGCACCAGGTTACCGGCGCGGCATTTGAAGCGGTGGACGTATCGTCGTTGATGATCGATGTGAATTCGGGACAGGCCAGGACGCCGTAAGGGTCTCAGTCGCTTTCCTGGCGCAGATAGCGGATCAAGCGGCTCAACGCAAAAATGGCGACCACCCCCAGGACAACGATGACGCCGAAACTCAAGGTGAGTCTGACCGTCAACGCCAATGCGCCCAGCAGCAGCCCCAGTCCACTCACGATGGCAAGTCGCCGCAGGTGTTCGCGCTCCAACATGCGCGCTTCGGCCTCTAAGCGTGCTCTGGTGTCTAAACGGGGGGCGGCATCCGCGTCCGTCTCTGTGTCCGTGGCAGTCGCTGCGGAATTCTCGGTGTCGGGGGCGCGCTGCTCATTGATGCGCAAGTGCTGGATGAAGTGGTGCAAATCCCATGCAACCAACGCTGCGGTGATTCCCACCAGCAGCCAGCCACTTTGCACGCCATAGAGCGTGCCCAAAAGCGCCCCAACGGCAAACCCTAACAATCCCAATCCGGCGGACGCCGTCTGGGCGTAACGCTGCCCGACCAGCCACAGCAGTCCCAGAGCGATGAAGATCAGGCTACCCACAAATTGCTGGTTCAGACCGTAGCCCAACGCCAACGCCGCCGCGGCGACGAGCGTGCTGATAGTCATAATGCGCGTGACTGGGGAGAGAGGGGTGCTCAGGTTCACCGTTCGATCCTCACAATGCGGTTGGTCGGCATGACGGGGCGGACCAGCGCCGTGCGCATCACATTGGCGAAGGGCTGGTCCACCTGCCAGTTGATCACCTGGATACCTACCCGACGCAGGCGGCGTAACATCAACTCACGCTCAACGCGCGTGATGCGCAGCGCAAGCTGGACGCTGGCATCTGCTTCGCTAAGCGGCGCGTACTTTTGCGCTTCGAAGGTCACCGGGTCGGGGCTGACGACGAGAACCTGGTAGCCGCGCGCGCGTAGTCGGGTGAGGATGGATAGATCCTCTTTGCGCAGCGGGCTGACCAGGACGATCTGGGATTTGGCGGGGAAGAAACGCACCGGCAAATAATCCAGGCTCTCGAAAACAAGGCTATCGCCGGTTCTGGCGTGAGCCAAAGCCTGCATGATGCGCTCGCGCTGGACTTTACCGTAGCCGGGGTAAGTCATTTCCAGCCCGCGCCCGTAGACCAACATGCCCACCCGGTTGCCATCGTTGATGAAGGCTTCGGCCAGCCCTGCTGTCGCCGAAATCGCGTGTTCAAACAGCGAGTCGTTCTCCACCACCACGTTGTTGTTCTGCCGCGCGTCCAGGATCAGCCCCACGTCGGCGATGCGTTCCATCTCGAACTCGTTGGTGAAGAGCGCGTGTTGGTGCCGGGCGCTGGCGCGCCAGTTGATCCAGCGCAGCGGATCGCCCAACTGGTACTCGCGCACGCCGAAGAAGTCGGTGCCGGAGCCGGCCAACCGCGAGGGGATGGGCCCGGCGTAACCGCGCGTGCGCAGCGGGCGGATGTCGAGATGTTCCAGCCGCAGCAATTCCGGCAAGACCATGAGGTTTGCGCCGACTTCCAGCCAGCCCTGCTGCCGAAAGAGGCCCAGGTGCTCGTTGACCGTCGCGCGCAAGTAGCGGAAAGGATAATTTCCCCGCTTGCCTTCCACAACATAGCTGAACTCCGTCTTGCCGCCGGGCGGCAGCGAGGTCTGTGTCCACGGCTCACCGTCTGTGACCGTCAACCCCTGCGGCACGGCGTCCTCGATCAGCACCTCTTCGAGCTTTGTACCCTGGTTGTGGACCGTCACCGTGACCGTAGCCGGCGCTCCATGGTGGACGATGTTGGCGCTCAGCGTGCGGGTGATTACCAGCCGTGGTTTTTCGGGGCTGAAGACGAAGGCCGCAGCCAGATAGACGACCAGCGGCATAGCCAGCGCCACGGCATTGCCACTCACCATCACTAACCCGGCGATGACCAGCCCGTATACCAGGAGGCTCAGAAACAGCAATCTGCGCATACTAACCTATGGCGCGTCAGGACCGTCGCATGAAGCTCTGAATTACCGGCACCGGCACCAGGCGCAGCACTTCACTGACGACGTCGGAGGCCGCGTGGCGCTCTGTCCACAGGTCGGGTTCCAGGATCAGGCGGTGGCTCAGCGCGGGCAGGGCGAACAGTTTCACATCGTCGGGGAGCACATAGCCGCGCCCCTGCATGGCGGCCCAGGTGCGCGACAGCTTGAGCAGCGCCAGCGCGCCGCGCGGGCTGGCGCCGACGGCAACGTAACGATGGGCACGCGTCGCGCGCGTGAGTTCGATGATATAGCGCTCGACATCGGCATCCACGTGGACGTCCTCGATGGCCGCGCGCATCGCCAGCAGCGTCTCCGCATCGATCACCGGCTCCAGGGTGAAGTCATCTTGACGGCGCTCGCGGCGGCGGCGCAGGATTTCCTGCTCGTCTTTGGCTTCGGGATAGCCGATTGCCAGCTTCATGATGAAGCGGTCGAGTTGGGCTTCGGGCAGGGGGAAGGTGCCTTCGTATTCGATGGGGTTCTGGGTGGCAATCACGATGAAGGGCGACGGCAGCCGCATCGTTTCGCCTTCCAGCGTCACCTGGTATTCCTGCATCGCTTCGAGCAGCGCCGATTGCGTCTTGGGAGAGGCGCGGTTGATCTCGTCGGAGAGGATGATGTTGGCGAACAGCGGCCCTTTGCGCAGCGAGAACTGATTCTGCGTGCGGTCATAGATGTAGCCGCCGGTAATATCGCCGGGCAGCAGGTCAGGCGTGAACTGGATGCGCTTGAACGTCAGGCCCAGGGCCGTGGCGAAGCTGTTGGCGATGAGGGTCTTGGCGAGGCCGGGATAGTCTTCCAGCAGGACGTGCCCGCCCGCGGTGAGCATCGCCGCCATAATTTGTTCCAATACCTGGCGCTTGCCCACGATGGCGCGTTCCACTTCTTTGAGTACGCGCCCGGTCAATTCGGCGACTTGTGCGATGTCGAGGGTCATGGTCTTAAACCTCCATTTGATTTTCCAGGAATTTGACGATGGTTTCCACTTCGGCGTTTAATTGCGCCGTTTGTGGTTTCTCCAGTTTGAGGAAACTCTTGAGCCGGGCCAGCAGACCGGGGCGGGGCTCGTTCAAGCCCGATCTCAGGCGCGAAGAGAGGTAGTCGTGCACGACGGGTGGCGCCTCGACTTTGCCCTGGGCGAGACGGCGTTCTATGTCTCTGAAATTGACGCGTTCCTCGTGCGACAGTACCTCCATGATCAGCTTGCCGATGAAATACCCAAAACGTTGCCGTGAATACTTGCCCTTCACCAGCATATCGATCCGCTCGGCCCAGACATCGATCCTGCCTCGCGCGGGATAGGCGGATTTTCCCGGTGTTGGAGGTGGAGGGCGGCGCTCGCGGTCCAGGCTGCGCAAAGCGATGATCAACGCGATGACAACCAGGCCTATCCACAACCAGAGCTGTGGGATGGTCTGTGCCAGGATGCCGACCAACCAGAATATGTACGAAAGGGGCAGCGCCAGCGTCTCGCGGACGAAATTACGCAGGCCGAACATCAGTAGCACGGCCAGTGGAATACCAACGAGTGGCGTCCACCAGAAGCGTTTGATCAGGTCGGCGCGGGTGTTCTTTGTGGTGTCCTGGTTCATCGGGAAAGCTCCGCCACGGCGGTAACAATGGACGACAGGCAGGCTACAGCGCGCTGTTCTTCAGCCGGGCCGGGGTCGCGATTGCCATAGCGCGCCTCTTCAAAGAGGTGCGTCAGTTCGTAAACGGGCGTTTTGGGCAGGCCCGCTTTGACCAGATGTTCTTCAAATTCGTGGCTGGTCACGGTGCTGCCGCGCTCGATGTTACGTTTCTCACTGATGACGCGGCTCATTTCGGCGTAGCAGCGGATGACGGCATTTCTGAGACTACCACCCGCCTGGATGTCGTCGAGCGCCTCCTGTGCCCCCCGCGCCAGTTCGAGCAGTGTGTCGTCTTGCTCCAGACGCCTGCGCCGCCAGAAGACATAGAGCGTGGTCACGATAACGATCGTCAACACCACAGCCAGGCCCACACTCAAGATTGTGGTGAGGTCGCGCATGTCGCCGGGGATGAATTCGGGCGGAGGCTCAAATTCTACCTCCTCAAGCGGCGACAGGTTGGTCATCCCTTGCTCTGGCGTGACCGGCATGCTGGCCTGCCGCTCGAGGATGATCGACATCAGAAGCATAAAGAGCAGCAATTGTATCAAGATGCGCAAAGCGCGCCGGCGACCTTCCTTGGTGAAGATCATGTAGATAACGGTGAGCGGCAGCAAAATCAAAATGATCACTCTCAGGATAGTGACCAGAGACATCATCTCGCCAAACGAGGGGGTCGGTGGTATCTCCTTCGA
>JAIOAS010000075.1:0-14646 GCA_019873725.1 Chloroflexota bacterium
GACGTGAAGGAGACCAGCGCGCACGGGCGCGTGCATCACAACTACATCCACCACCTGGACCGCCAGGGCCTTTATGTAGATAGCTGGTTCGGCGTGTTGGAAGACGTGGAGGTGGATCATAACGTCGTGCATGATTGCCGTGGTGCAGGTCTGGCGATCTCCGTGGAGGGCGGGCACGAAGCGCGGAATGTCCGCATCCACCACAACCTGCTCTACAACAACCGGGGCACGGGGATTCTGTTTGGCCGTTGGGGCGGCGACGGGCGGCGCACCGGCATCTACATCACCAACAACACCGTCCATCACAACGGCTACGGCCCGGCGAACCCGCCGACGCAGTATCATTGGATCACCGGCGGGCTGTACCTGTTCTCCGCCAACCTGGAAAACGTGGAAATCCGCGACAACATCTTCAGCGACAACAAAGGCTTCCAGATCGGCTACAGCGACCGCTATCTGCCAGAGGGCGACGACATCGCGGCGGTCTTCGCGCACAAGCGGATCACCATCACGCACAATCTGATCTACGACACGAACGCCGTCACCTACCCCATCCGCGCCGGGTGGGCGCCGAATGATTTTGCCGACATCTATGCTTTCAACGGCGAAGAGGCAATCATCGGAGAACCGCTGTTCGTGTCACCGGCGGAAGGCAACTTCTATCTGCAACCCGATTCGCCCGGCGGCGACGCAGGCGCGTTTCCCGCGGGGACGCCGGTGGATTTTTGGTGGAAGGAAGACTTTCCACCAAAATTTGCGGTTGAGGATTGACATCCTTCTGGATGCTGCTAGGATAAGAGTATCCCCCCCGGAGATAGCATCTCCGGGCCGACGCCCGCCCGCAAGGGCGGGCTGTCTCTTTTATAAGGCAGGCTTATTGCCGATGCTTGCCTGCACTTGTACCTCGCCGTGCTGGCGAAAAGTCTATTCCCCGATGAGGTGGTTAAACCGGACGATTTTGTGTTGCGGCGTCCCGCAGGTTGGCGATAAGACGAGGGTTCTTCACGTTGACTTTCGCCTGACATAGACCCCGTATTTTCACCATATTCCAGGAGGGGCGCACTTGTAAAGTGCGCCCCTCCTCAAATCTTTAACTCCACAACCGGTCGTTCGTGAACTCCCGATCCCAGGCGTCCGTCGGCTCCCACAGCCCCGGCTCGTTCGGATCAAGGTGCGCCGCGATGACCTCGTCGTTGAGCGATTCGATGCCCAGGCCGGGCGTGTCGGGCACGTCAATGAAGCCGTTCTGGATGATCGGCTTGGGCAGGCCGTTGACGATGTCGTCCCACCAGGGCGTGTCAATCGAGTGGTTCTCCAGCGCCAGGAAGTTCTCGGTGGCGGCGACGCTGTGGACGGCGGCCATGCACGCAATCGGCGATTCGGCCATGTGAACGGCCATCGCCACCCCGTACTCCTGCGCCAGGTCGCCGATCTTCTTGTTCTCGTAGATACCGCCGGATGTCAGCAGGTCGGGGTGAATGACCGACACACCGCCCGCTTCCAAGAGCGGCTTGAAGTTCTCCTTCAGGTAGATGTCCTCGCCGGTGCAGATCGGCGTCGTGCATGCGTTCGCCAGCCGCACATACTGGTCGGTCATCTGCCAGGGGAGCATATCCTCGTACCACGCCAGGTTGAACTTGTCCAGCCGGCGCGCGATCTTGATGCAGTCTTGCAAGCCGATGTGGCCGAAGTGATCGGTCGCCAGCGGCACTTCGTAGCCGATGACGGCGCGCACGTCGGCGACGTACTGCTCCAGATAGTCCAGCCCCAGCTCGGTGACGTGGATGCCGGTGAAGGGGTGCATCACGTTCTGCGTCTCCGCGAACTGGCGGCGCATTTCCCACTGCGTATCGGGGTCCGCGCTGCGCATCTGCTCCCACACCTCGCGCGGCGGCATCAGCTTGTGGATGAAGTCCGTCATCCCGGAGAGCGCCCCCGGCACATCGCGCAGCATCCCGATGCCCACATCCATCTTGAGGAACGTGAAGCCCTTCGCCATCCGCTCCTTGAGCGCCTCGCCCATCGCCGTTCCGGTGTTGCGCCCGTGGACGTCGGTATCGCAGTAGATGCGCACCTTGTCGCGGAACTTGCCGCCGAGCATCGCGTGGACGGGCACGCCGTAAGCCTTGCCCGCCAGGTCCCACAGCGCCACCTCGACGCCGCAGACGCCGCCGCCCTGCCGCGCGTGCCCACCGAATTGCTTGATGCGGCGGAAAATCTTATCAATGTTGCACGGGTTCTCGCCCAGGATGCGGCTCTTGAGCATCAGCGCGTAGCGCGCGCTGGCCCCGTCGCGCACCTCGCCGTAGCCCTCGATGCCCTGGTTCGTGCTGATCTTGAGCAGCGGGCAGCGCATCGGCGCGCCGACAATCGTCGCCACCCGCATATCCGTGATCCGCAAGTCCGACGGGCGCGAATATGTATTCACGTGATTGAGTGTATCTTCGTAAGTCACCATAACGTTTTTCGATCTCCTGTAGTATTGGGTAGACGGTAGACAGTGTGCGAATCTTCGCGTGTCGGTAGAAGGGGAACTGCCTGTCACGTCCTGGTTTATGGAGGTAAGTGTACTCGTTTTTACAATATCTGCAATAACGGAAAACTAACCGTAGCATCGCATATAATGTATGTTATAATAAAAATATACATCACGTGGGAGGTAAACGATGACGACAATGATCCGCAAACAAGTATACCTGGAACCCAGACAGAATGTGCAGATCAAGCAACTTGCAACAGAGCGCAAGACGACGGAAGCCGATGTTATCCGTGAAGCCATTGACACACTGTTAGGCGAGGTCGCGCGCCAACGACGGGCACAGCAAGCGTGGGATGAGGCGCTGGCGTTTATGGAGGCGCGTTACGCGCAAGGGACTGTTTCTGCCGAACGCACATGGACGCGGGATGAACTCTACGAAGAACGATTAGGTCGCTATGGCAACCCTGCTGATTGACACCAATATCCTGGTTTACGCCTACGACTCGACTATGCCGGAAAAACAACGGCGTGCCATCGATCTGTTACAACACATCCGCGCCGCGCGTGAAGGCGCCGTCAGCGCCCAGACCCTATCGGAATTCTTCAGCGTCGCAACGCGCAAATTGACGCCGCCTTTAACCCCGCCAGAAGCCGAAAACCAACTTCAAGCCTTTGCGGCGCAATGGCCGGTGCTGCCTGTGACGGAAAAAGTGGTGTTGGAAGCTGCACGAGGAGCGCGGATGTATCAATTGCACTTTTGGGATGCCCAAATCTGGGCCGCGGCGCGACTCAACGGCCTGTCCCTGGTCTTCAGTGAAGATTTCAGCCCCAATGCTGTCATCGAGGGCATGCGCTTCGTGAATCCCTTTGCGCCGAATTTTGAGTGGGCAAATTGGAAAGATAAGCACTAACAAAATCGAAAAAGCTGGTATAATGAACTTGTAGCACTTTGAAAAGTCACGATAAGCCAGGGGAGCCTGAGACGCAGGCTGAGAGGGTATCCGTCAGATACCGACCCTAGAACCTGATCTGGATCATACCAGCGGAGGGAGGCGCATCCGATGACCACATCCCTGCACAAGCCTCCGGGCCGGCAGGGATGTTTTTTTGTCAACGGATTGAACGGATTTGAACGGATTTTTTTGTCAGCAGATTGAGCAGATTTAGCAGATTAAAGAAGGGTAAATCTGCTTAATCTGCTGACCAATATGTAGGAGAATAATGTGCGCATTGTAATCTTTGCCAACGGCATCACCGAGAATCCTGCCGCCGAAGTTGAACGGTGGGTGCAGCCCGGCGATTGCGTCGTGGCAGCGGACGGGGGAACGCAACACGTGCTGGCAGCCGGACTGACGCCCGCGCACGTCATCGGCGACCTGGACTCACTGTCGCCGGAGCAGCGCGCGCACCTGGAAGCCGCCGGAACGGCGCTGCACGCGCATCCGCCCGCCAAAGACGAAACCGACCTCGAACTGGCGCTGACGTGGGCAGCGGCGCAGCCGGACGTGACGCAAATCATCGTTTTGGGTGCGCTTGGCGGGCGGCCCGATCAAGCGCTCGCCAACCTGCTGCTGCTTGCATTGCCCGCGCTGGCAGGGCGCGAGGTTATCATCGCCGACGGCGCATGGATTGTCCGCTGCCTGCGCGGCGGCGAGACGGCGACGTTCCACGGTCAGCCCGGCGATACGCTTTCGCTGCTCCCGCTCGGCGGCGATGCAACCGGCATCACCACCACGGGCCTGGTCTATCCGCTGCGTGATGAGACCCTGCACTTCGGCCTCACACGCGGCGTCAGCAACGAATTCGACGGCGAGACGGCAACCGTCTCCCTGCAAACCGGCCTTTTGTGGTGTTTGCACCGGAGCCGATAATGTTTTACCACGAATCCGCACGAATTTTCACGAATAGAAATCAGAATCAGTGTAGATTCGTGAAGATTCGTGGTTGATTCCTTCAGGAGGTTGATATGAAATCGCGTATTGTATGGATTGTCATTGTGCTCGCGCTGCTGGGCGGGTGCGCCAAACCGACGCCGGAAGCAGCGCCGGGTGCGCCCCGCGTGCTGCGGGTCATGGTCTACGACAGCTTCAGCGTCAGCGAAGACGTTATCGCGCGCTTCGAGGCCGAAAACAACGCCACGGTGCAGTTCCTCAAGGCCGGGGACGCCGGCAAGATGCTCAACCAGGCCATCCTCTCGCGCGACAATCCCCAGGCCGACGTGCTCTACGGCCTCGACAACACCTTCCTCAGCCGCGCGCTGAACGCCGACATCTTCGAGCCATACCGGGCAAAGAACCTCGCCAGCATCCCCAAAGCGTTACACCTGGACAACAAATACCGCGTCGTCCCCACCGACTTCGGCGACGTGTGCCTCAACTACGATAAGGCCTACTTCGACGAGCACGCGCTGCCCATCCCGCAAAGCCTGGCGGACCTGACAAAGCCCGAATACAAGGGCCTGCTCGTTGTGGAGAATCCTGCGTCTTCATCGCCCGGCCTGGCCTTCCTCATCGCCACCATCGGTGTGTTTGGAGAGGAGGGATACCTGGACTTCTGGGCCGATTTGCGCGCCAACGACGTCCTCGTCGTAGACGGCTGGGATACGGCATACTACAGCGAGTTCAGCGGCGGCGCATACAGCGAAGGTGTCCGCCCGCTCGTCGTGAGCTACGCCACCAGCCCTGCCGCCGAAGTCTTCTTCAGCGAAGGCGCATTGACCGAGCCGCCGACCGGCGCTATCACCGCGCCCGGCACGTGCTTCCGCCAAATCGAATTCGCCGGCATCCTCAAAGGCACGGAAAACCGTGACCTCGCCGAAGCCTTCATTGAGTTCCTGCTCGGCGCCGACTTCCAGGCCGACATCCCGCTGCAAATGTGGGTCTTCCCTGCCAACCCCAACGTCGCCCTGCCGCAAGTCTTTGTCGAATTCGCCCTCGAAGCCGCGCAACCCGCCGAAGTCCCCGCCGCCGCCATCGAAGCCAACCGCGAGCAGTGGATTGAAGCGTGGGCGGACGTTGTTCTTCGGTAGACGGTAGACAGAACGCGAAGATTCGCGCGACGGTAGACGGGGGGAGAGGGGAGCGCAACGTGCCTGATAACACCGATAACGAATCACGAATCACGAATCATGAATCGCAAAAGGCCGTTCGCCATTCGCCATTCGCCATTCGCCATTTGCTCCTCGTTCTCCCTTTGCTCTTCCTTGCCCTCTTCTATTTCTACCCGTTAAGCGCGATTTTCCGCGTGAGCCTGACGTGGGACGGTGGGCCGGCGCTGGATGCACTGATGACGCGGTTGTTCGGTGCAGCGACGCTGCACACGCTCGGCTTCACGGCAGGACAGGCCGCGCTTTCTACGGCGCTGACACTGCTGCTCGGCCTGCCGGGGGCCTACGTCTTCGCCCGCTACGACTTCCCCGGCAAGCGCCTGCTTAACGCGCTGACGACCGTCCCCTTCGTGCTGCCCACCGTCGTCGTGGCGGCGGCGTTCACGGCGGTGCTTGGCCCGCGCTCACCGCTCAACACGGCGTTGATGAGCGCCTTCAACCTCGCCCGCCCGCCGCTCGACCTGCGTTACACGCTCGGCGCGATCCTGCTGGCGCACGTCTTCTACAACTACACGCTCGTTTTGCGCATCGTCGGCAGCTTCTGGGCCAATCTCGACCCGCACCTCGAACAGGCCGCGCGCACGCTCGGCGCATCCCCCTGGCGCGCCTTCGTCGAAGTGACGCTACCCCTGCTCCTGCCCGCACTCGCCGCCGCCGCCTTGCTCGTCTTCATCTTCTGCTTCACCAGCTTCGGCGTGATCCTCATCCTCGGCGGGCCGCGCTTTGCCACGCTCGAAGTCGCCATCTACCGCCAGGCCATCGACATGGGCAACCTCCCCCTCGCCGCCGGACTGTCGCTCATCCAGATTCTCTGTACGCTCGGACTGACGGTCGTCTACACCCGGCTGCAAGGCCGGCTGGCCCGCCCGCTCGACTTACGCCCGCGTTGGGTCACGCAACGCAAGCCACGCACGGCGGGGGAAATCACCTTTGTGCTCGCCAACGTCGGCCTCGGCGCGGCGCTCCTGGGATTGCCGCTCGTCACGCTCGCTGCCCGCTCCTTCGACGCCGGCCTGCGCTACTACGCCGCCCTCTTCGAGAACCCGCGCGGCTCCATTTTCTACGTCCCGCCGGTCGCCGCCGTGGGCAATTCCGTCAAGTTTGCGCTGGGGACGACGACCCTGGCGCTGCTGCTCGGCGTGCTCACCGCGACGGCCCTTTACCATCGCAAGCAAGGGTGGATGCTGGACGCGCTGTTTATGCTCCCCTTGGGCACCTCCGCCGTCACGCTGGGCCTGGGCTACCTGCTGGTGATGGCCCGCCCGCCGCTGGCCCTGCGCGGCACGCCCGCGCTCATCGTCTTCGGGCACACCCTCGTCGCGCTGCCGTTCGTCGTGCGCAACGTCATGCCCGTCCTGCAAGCCATCCGCCCATCGCTGCGCGAGGCGGCCGCCACCCTCGGCGCGCCGCCGGCCCGCGTTTTTGCGGAAGTGGACCTGCCCATCGTCTGGCGCGCGCTTGCCGTCGGCGCCGTCTTTGCCTTCACCGTCTCCATGGGCGAATTCGGCGCCACCTCGATGATCGCCCGCCCCGAACTCCCCACCATCCCTATCGCCATCTACCGCTTCCTCTCCCAGGCCGGCGCGCTCAACTACGGGCAAGCCCTGGCGATGTCCACCCTGCTCATGGCCGTCTGCGTCACCGGCTTCGTCGCCATCGAAAGCCTCCGCCCGCCGGGAAGCGAATGGTGAATGACGAATGGTAAATGGCAAATCCAAAATCTAAAATCTAAAATCGGAAATCACCATGGCTTTTCTTGAGTTGACCGACATTCACAAAACTTACGAAAACGCGCCATTGCTATGCGGGGCGACGTTTGGCGTGGAGCGCGGGGAAATCGCCTGCCTGCTAGGACCGTCGGGCAGCGGCAAGACGACGCTGCTGCGCATCATCGCCGGGCTGGAGACGCCGGAACGGGGGCGCGTGTTTATCGAAGGTACAGATATAACGGCACTGCCCGCCCACCGGCGCGGCGTCGTGCTGATGTTCCAGGATTACGCGCTGTTCCCGCATCGCACGGTGGCGCAGAATATCGCCTTCGGTCTGCGGATGCGGCGGCACTCGCGCGCTGCTATCGCCGCGCGGGTCGCCGAGATGCTGGCGCTGACCGGCCTGGAGGACTTCGCCGACCGTGACGTGAACGTGCTCTCCGGCGGCGAACGCCAGCGGGTGGCCCTGGCGCGCAGCCTCGCCCCGCAGCCCCGCCTGTTGCTACTTGACGAACCACTCGGCGCGCTCGACCGCAACCTGCGCGAACGGCTGCTCGAAGACCTGCCCGTCATCCTGCGGCGCGTCGGCGTCACCGCCATCACCGTGACGCACGACCAGGAAGAGGCATTCGCCCTCTCTGACCGTGTGATCTTGCTCAACGAGGGCCGCGTCGTGCAGACTGGTCGCCCGGAGGCGCTCTACGACCGTCCGCACAATACGTGGGTGGCGCGCTTTCTGGGATTGGAGAACCTGTTCCCGGCGCGCAGGTCGGATTGGCAATCCGACCTACGGATCGAAGTTCCTTTCGGGGTATTGACAATCAACGACCAGGCCGACGCGCCGCCGCCGGGCGCTGAGGGCCACCTGCTCATCCACCCGTGGGGCATCCACCTCGAAGCGGGGACGGTCAACGCCTTCAACGCGCAGGTGACACAACGAACATTCCACGGCAGCTACTTCCGGCTCACATTAGCCGTGGACGGCGGAACGCTGCGCCTCGACATCGCCCCGGGCCAAACGCCCCCCGCCCCCGGCGAAACCCTCCACGGCTGGATCGACCCCGCAGCCCTCCGCTGGCTCCCTGCCTGACCTCGTCTACCGTCTACCGTGTTCAAGCCAGGCTTCGGGTGTCAGCACCGGCAGGAGATCGCGCAATCGTTCTAGCTGTTGCCGGTCGCGGGTGATGAGTGTGGTTCCAAAGCGGCGCGCCACCGCTGCGTAAACGGCATCCGCACCCCGTAGACGCGCCTCCGCACCCAACTGCGCCGCTTCAGCCGCCAGATCGTCATCCAGAGCTATCCATATCTGACCCGGTAAAGCACGCACGGCCTGCGTTAATTCGAGCGCCAGGGCCGTGTCATCCAGAGAACGAGCAACAGCGGCAGCAAGCTCCACCAGCAGCAACGTTGGGGAGATCACAGTTTGTTGTTGCCCAACCAGGCGTTGAAGACAGGCCTGGCTCGCGGCGGTTCCAGGCTCTGTAGCATTGATGGCGTTGATGTGTACACTGGCATCAAGCGTGAACATCGTCCTACCGCCGGATCTCATCCAGAAGCGCCTGGGTCTCTGTGTCCGCCGGCCAGGCCTCGCGTGCACGCGCCGCGATCTGCTCGTAAGTTCGCCATGCCTGAGGGGCACGGCGTTTGCCGGCTTGCAGAATAGCCTGCTCCACGGTCGTCTCATCAAGGGGCAACAACAGCGCCACCGGAACCCCCTGGTGCGTGATGATGTATTCTGCCCGCTCCTCTTTCAATTTCCGCAGTACTTCAGAAGTCTGTTGGCGCAACTCGCGCACCCCGATTATCGCCATAATACCCCCTTTATGTTACACAATTGAGACTCATTTGTGTAACTATTATACTATAGATTTCCTGAATTCACCCCAAAAAGGCTCTTGACAAAGGCCAAGACCGGATGTATAATCGAACTATAGAACACGTGTTCTAAAATGCCATATCACGCCTCCGCGCGTGTTCTTTTTTCGCTTTAGTATTAGAACATTTGTTCTTAATCATTACTTCGAGGGAAGACTATGTCGCGTTCACTTCGTCCTTATCTGGAATATCAGGCCGACCGGGTAGAAGCCGTGCTGGCCGCGCACCGCACGCCGGGACGGGTCACGGGCGGCACGGTCGGCCCACGGCTGATCCGCTTTTTCTTGAACCCCGCGCCCAACACCCGCTTCGCCTCAATCAAGCGGCTGGCCGATGACCTGGCACTGGCGATGCAAGTTCCTACCCTCAGTGTCGAAAAGGGCAAAGAGGGTGTGATCCTGGAGTTCTCCAACCCCATCCCGCGCCCGGTGACGTTGCTCAGTTTGCTGCCCGAAGCCATGCCGATGCCGCTTGCCACCGCCCTGTTGGGCCTTACCGACGACGGTATGCCGTTGCTCGCGCGGCTTTCGGCGCCGGAAGTGGCCCATATCCTCGTGGCCGGCACCACCGGCTCGGGTAAGTCTGCGCTGTTGCGGACAATCGCGGCATCGCTGGCGCTCACCCACGCCCCGAATCTGCTGCAAATGCTGTGCATCGATCCGAAGGGCCGCGCGTTTCCGGCGTTCAACGGCATCCCGCACCTCACCCGCAAGCCGATTGTGAATGTGCCGGAGGCGCTAGAGGCACTGCGCTCGGTGGTGCGCGTGATGGAGTCCCGTGACCGCCGCGGTGAAGCCCCGCTCACCGACCGGAACACCCTTGCTTCGCACAACGAAGGAGTGGAGGGCACGTCCGTTCCGCGCATCGTCATCTTCATCGACGAGCTGGCCGATTTGGTGATGCAAGGTGAAGCGCCGCTCACCGACACGTTGACCCGTTTGGTGCAGCGCGGCAGACAGGCCGGCGTGCACGTCATTGCGGCGACGCAGCACCCCTCGTCCGCCATCCTCAGCAGCGTGATGCGGGCGAATTTTCCGCTGCGACTGGTTGGGCGCGTGGTCTCGGCAGACGATGCCAGGGTCGCCTCGGGCAGGGCCGGGACAAATGCCCATCTGCTCAACGGGCGCGGTGACTTTCTGGCGGTCAGCGGCGGAGAAAATCCCATCCGCTTCCAGGCTGCTTATATCGATGAGAAGGACCTCAAACAACAGATGGCGATGCTGAGCAACACTGCCGCACCTTATACCGCTCAGTGGCCGGTGTTGACACACAGGAGCGCAGCATGATGGAAACACGAGAACCTTTGGGCAAGCGGCTAGGACGCTTTGTGGCCTTGATCGGCATCGTCTTCACCATAACCCTGGCCGTGGTGGTCACGCAACGGCTCAGCGAGGATTCGCTGGCGCTGTTGATCGGTCTGGCGTGTGGCGTGGCGGCGATGTTGCCGACGCTCTTGATCGGGATTGTCATCTGGCGACGCGAGCTGCAACAACAACAGCAAACGTCCCGGCTGCCAATGGCGACCCCGCCAGTGGTCATCGTGACACCGCAGGGATTGCCGAACTACGGCATGCAAAAGCCTGCGCTGAGCGATGGCGGCTATGCCTGGCCGTGGGCCAGCGTACAACAACCGGTGCGGACGTTCACCATTGTCGGCGATGAAGAATAAATCGGGAAGCGGGGGAACGATGGGCACGCACTTCATGAATCTGTATGAGCGTTTGAAACTACTGTTGGCGCAGTGCGATGCATTTGCGAGCGATAGCGCATTGCGTGCCCTGTTTGTTGAGCCGCGCCTGTGTGAGTGGCAGGCGGGCCTGCCTTACACCCGCAGCCGTGAGCGACGTATTGTGCAGACTATCCATTACCTGCATGGCCAGTACAACGCCGGGCACGAGAATGGCCTGGTCGTGCTGCTACAAGTCCTCGGTGAGCAATCCGGCACAGAGGATGATTTGCTAAGCGATATGGCCGAGTGCGTGCGGTCCATGATCCATAAAGACAACCGCGAGCGGCTGAACAAGGTATTGTCCGGGCTGGATTTTGACCCCATCACGGAAACAGAAATACCATTTGCCGGGCAAGTCATTGCCGGTACAGGCGACGTCGTACTGACGTACATCGATGCGCTAACGCCGGGCGAAGTTTACCGTCTCGGCGTGATCGGCAGCAGTATGGAGGGCGAGGGCATCTTCGAGGGCGACGAGGTGGTGATGCGCGTCTTCTTCAACGCCGAGTGGCCCGCCGAAGGAGACATGATCGTGACGAAGTATCTGCCCCTGGGTGCCGAACCGGAGCCGGGTATGGACTTCATCGGGACGGATTTGCTTGGGCCAACCTTGAAGGTTTTTCACCAGAAGGCCAATGGCGAGTTTCACCTGGGCTGGCACAAAGACAACCTTGCCTGGAATCCCGCCCCCTGGAAGCGGCTCGTAACGCCGGGCAACGCCCAGATGATCGTGACGCGCTACATCGCGCCTATTGGCAAGGTGATCAACAAGAAAGGGCAGCGCATTTGGAATTTCGCCATCCACACGAGGATGTGGATTTTGGGAGGTGACTGATGCTATTCAATCTTGCGGCGCGCCGTGAACCGATCCGGCTCATCGCGCGCAGACACAACTACTTTCCCCAGCGGTTTATGTGGCGCGGGCAACAGTACCGTGTGCATACGGTCGTTCGCGCGTGGACGGAAATGAAGCGCAAAGGCGCTTTGCACTTCTTCCGCGTGCGCTGCCCGGAGGGCGTCTTCGATCTATGCCAGGATTCGGCGTTGAATGCCTGGTATCTGGCGCGGCAGGTGGAATGAGAGCGCATTGGGAGATGGGGGATTGTGAGGTGGGATGATGGACATAGGACTTTTGTGGCACGATGGTGGTTCAGCGGATCTGGCGGGAACGTTAGCGCAGGCAGCGAAGCGGTATCGTGACCGATTTGGGAACCCGCCCAATGTCTGCTACGTGCACCCGACGTTGTTGCCAGATGGTGACCGCAAGGTAAACGGGATTTTGGTGCGTTCGTCTGCGCGGGTGTTGCGCCACCACTTCTGGCTCGGACAGGAGAAGGTGGAACAACCCACCGTGTAACCCTTGCTTGCGCTTGGGCCGGTCTCCCGACCGTGCCCGCAAGCGCACTTTACGATGGCACGGTCGGAAACCGGCCACAGCAGAGTGCTAGAGGCCCGTCAGTTGAACGATCAGCAGATCAAGGGCGGCTTCGGGTTCCAGCAGTCCCCGTTTGATGGCAAGGTCACTATCCACGAGTAATTGATAGGCCGCACGCAACTGCTCCAGGGTGAAACGTTGCGCTTGAGCGCGCACTTTTTGGACAATGAACGGCTTCAGGTTCAGACGCGCGATCATGTCCGGCTCACTCCTCCCCCGATCGACCAGCCAGCGCACCTGGATCAACAGCCGGAACTGCCGCACGATCATCCCGAAAACCCCTAAGGGATGCTCCCCCACCTCCAACAACTGGTGCAGATAAGTGGCTGCGCTGCGTGGGTCACGCTGGCCGATGGCGTCCACCATAGAAAAGATCACATCGGCGCTTTGGATGTACGGCGCCATCACCTTCACATCCTCGACGGTGATGGGTTTATTATCCCCGCGATAAAGCATCAACTTGCGGATCTCTTGATCCAGCATGCGCAAATTCGGCCCGATGTTCTGCGCCAGCAGGGTGGCGGCATTGAACTCGATGGCGCCGCGGTGCATTTTCGTCCGTTCGACAATCCAGCGGGAAAGGTCTTTCGCAGCGGGGAGGCTGAAGACCTGGATATTGGCCTTCAGTTTTTTGGCCTGCTCCAGAACGGGATGCTTGACGGCAAGCGCCTTACTCTCACAGAAAATCAGAATGGTGGAAGGGGGGAGGTCTGGCAAATACGCGGCGATTTCGTCAAGCTCTTTCATCATCGGCCCTTTGGTCTGCGACAACAGCTCACGCGCGATCACAATGCGCACGTCGCCGAGAAAGGGGATGACGCTGCAAGCCCGCCGCAGCGCAGCGGCTGTCGAGGGCGCTTCCAGCACTTCCGTATTCAAATCGCGCAAATCCGGCGTCAACCCTGACTGCCGGATGATTTCCGCCAGCGCCTCCTCCCGCTGGAGGTCGTTCTCGCCATAGAGCAGATGCAGCATCTCAAACCTGACGGGTATGGACGCGAATCCGCTGCAACCCACGGTAATAGTCGGTGAACACCGAGGCGATTTCCAGGTTAGCCACGTCGGGATCGGTGGTGAGTGTCCCCTGCACCCAGTTAGCCAGCATTGGAGCCAGCAACAAAGCCAGCACGTTAAGTAAGATCAGGTGCGGCAACCGTTCCAGAGATTTGCGAAAGGACGGCCTGGTTCCCTGAATGCCCAACAGGGTCGCCAGGGTGGTCAGGGTCGCAGTGGTGACGGTATTGGTGCCACAGTTGCGATGCACGCGCAAGGCGCTTTCCCCGGCTTTGAGCCGTTTCAGCGCCTCCATCACCGCCGGGACGATCTCTTCTGCCGTCAGCGAGGTGTAAATCGTAAATCCGCGCGGGCCAGATATCCCCATGGCCTGTGCGCCAGGATGCTGTTTACCCACCAGGTTAAGCGTGGCGTGTTCGAGGGCGTGATTGCGCCGGATGCGATGAATGAAAGACAGGTTCATGCTAATCTCCTTTTATGAGCGCAGATGGGGCTGCGGGTAGCGCAACCGGATGAGCGATAATCAATAGCCGGTTTGCCAGACTGTTGTAAGGATGACACGTCACCAGCGTCAGCCGTTCATCGGCCGTGGGGAGGATATATTGGGCGTTTTGGATGCGCACCTCAAGCGGTCGCCCCGCTTCGGGAAGGATAAGTTTCTCGGTGACGGTGTACGTATAGGTAGCGCCATTGTCCGCCTCGACCATGATTGTTGCACCAACTTCGAGTTTGTACAAATAGCGGAAAACCTCGCCATTCGAGGTGTTGTGCCCATTCAGCACCGTGTTGCCCGGCACGCCAATCTTCGCCGATGTCTCGTGCCATCCGGCCGCGCGCCGGTTGGGCACATTCCAGATCAACTGCTGCACGCCCCCCACCTCGATGGATTTTAGTCCAATCGGAACAATCGGCGCTTCCAGCTCAATATCCGGGATAAAGAGGCGTACCGGAACAAACCCCTCAGGCACGATAGTAGCGACAGGGGTAGCCGCTTCGGGTTGCACAGAGGGGGTGGAAGTCGGCGTCGGGCGGGATGTCATCCCCGGCAATGGCGTAACTTCCGGCATGACGATTTCGCCGGACGGCGCCTCTTCCTGGAACGGCAATAGCGGGACGATGACTTCGGGGGTAGGCGTCACCACCACCGTGGCGACCTGTGCCACATTGGATGTATGAAACAGGGCATCGAGCTGCGGGGCCAGGCTCAGATAGCCCAACACAATGCCCACGAGGAGCAGGCCGGCGCCTCCCCACACGAACAGATTGACGAAACGTAACCGCTTATTCTCCATATACCCC
>JAIOAS010000075.1:15310-20174 GCA_019873725.1 Chloroflexota bacterium
GCTGAAAGCTGACGGCTGACAGCTACTTTTCGTAAACGCTTGGCTTGAGCATCGCAATGTAGGGCAGCGTGCGGAAACGGTCCGCGTAGTCCAACCCATACCCCACCACCCACACGTCGGGAATCTGAAATCCCAGGTAATCGACCGTGACCTCGACCTCGCGCCGGTCGGGCTTACTCAGGAGGACGGCAGTACGCAGCGAGGCCGGCTGGCGCGCGCCGAAGATGCGGTACAGGTACTGCAACGTGTAGCCGGTATCGACGATGTCCTCCACGATCAGGACGTGCCGCCGGGCGACGTCGGCGCGCGTGTCCATAATCATACGCACTGCGCCGGTCGCGGCAGCACTGTCTTCGTAGCTGGAAAGGGCGATGAAATCGACGCGATGGGGGACGGTGAGCCGACGCGCCAGGTCGGCCATAAATATAAACGAGCCTTTCAGCACGCCGACGAGCAGAAACTCCTCGTTGCGCAAGCCGGCGTAGTCGGTGCTGATGATATCGGCCATTTGTTGGACCCGCTGCTGGATCGTGGCTTCATCCAACAGAATGCGTTCGATAGAATTGGGTAAGATAATGTCCATTTTAGTGCTCCTCAGATTGCGGGCGTTGGGGCGTTTGATGATGGGCGCGACAACGCGCTTCGTAGACTTCACTGGCGCCGACCAGGACGACGGGATCATCGATGTAGGCCGGCTGACCGGCGATGAGTCGCTGCGTGCGGCTGGCCGCCGCACCGCAGACGACACAGATCGCCTGCAATTTCTCCACGCGCTCGGCAATCGCCAAGAGTTGGGGAATGGGACCGAACGGCACCCCCCGGAAATCCATGTCCAGCCCGGCGCAGATCACCCGCTTGCCCTGGTTCGCCAGCATATTGCACACATCGACGATGGCCGCGTCGAAGAATTGCACCTCGTCGATGGCGATGACATCGGCAGTTTCATCCAGATGAGCCAACAGTTCCGCGCTGTCGTTAACGGGGATCGCATTCTCCTGCAAGCCGTTATGCGAAGCGATGGCTTTGTCCGTGTAACGCAGGTCGATGGACGGCTTGAAAACCTGGATTTTCTGACGCGCAATTTGCGCCCGGCGCAGGCGGCGAATGAGTTCCTCGGTTTTGCCGCTGAACATGCTTCCACAGATGACCTCAATCCATCCGGTGCGACAGTCTTGGTTCATGCGAAACTCCTGCTTATGGATTTTTACCTGCCCTTCCCGAAAACGATACTTGACGGAAAGACGAAATATGAGGAGAAGAAAACTTGTGGAAAACAGAAAATGAAACGAGGCAGGGAATGTCCCCTGCCTCGTTGCTATCCCTATGCGGCGGTTGCCATTCCCCCGGCGGCTTCATCGCCTGGGAGGATGTATCCGCGCGCGCGCAGACCCTTTTTCAAGTCAGCCAGCCCCTTGAGGCCCAGCCCCTTGATTTCGGTCAACCCGTCGTCGCCCTTTTCTTCCATGATAGCCAACAGGTCGCCGACTTTCACCAAACCGGCGTCGGCCAGCACTTTCTCCATCCGCCGGCCCAACTCGAGTGTGCTGATAGCCAGGTCGGGGGAAACGCGCGCGACCTTGCGCTGCTCAAGCTGCTGGAGCGCCTCTTCACGGGCTTGCAGGCGGCGCATAAAGCGATCGACTTGCCCTTCAGTGTCGACGATGCGCTGCTCGCCGGTGAAGTAGGGGTGGCATTTCGCGCACACGTCGGTGTGCAACTCCGGCACCGTCGCGCCGACCGTCCACACCTCACCACAGGCGCAAATAGCCTTCGCTTCGGGATACCAGGTAGGATGAATCTGCGGTTTCATGCGACCGTACCTCCCTCAGCAACAACGTTCACCCGCTTGCGCCCGTGAACAACATCGTATTTGACGCGCCCATCGGCCAGCGCGAAGAGGGTATAGTCCTTGCCCATGCCCACATTGACGCCGGGTTTAATGTGCATCCCCACCTGGCGGACAATGATATTGCCGGTGATGACGGCTTCGCCGCCATATTTCTTGACCCCGCGCCGCTTGGCGCGACTGTCACGACCGTTCGTTCCAGTTGCCTTCTTGCGTGCCATCGTGCTATGCTCCCTTCACAATGTCGTCAACGCGCAGACGCATATAGGTCTGGCGATGACCCTGGCGACGACGATAGCGTTCTTTGGGGCGATACTTGAAGATGCGGACTTTCGGGCCGCGGAATTCATCAATCACGGTCGCCCGCACCACCGCGCCCGCGACCGTCGGCTGCCCCACCAACACCTGCTCACCGTCATCCACCAAATAAACCTGATCCAGTTCCACCTGTGCGCCCACCGGGTACGGCAGCCGCTCGACAATCAGATCGTTGCCGACGCTGGCCTTGTACTGGTGTCCTCCTGATTTGATCACTGCGTACACGTTTTCCTCCCTTATCCCTAAGCCTATCATCATAGGCCCTAATACAAAACATGAGCCGACCCCTTGAAGGTTCGGCTGTCGGGTCATTATAGCCAGGTCGTTGAATTTGTCAAACCTTATTCAGCTCACGCTCGATGCCCTGCCAATGCGTCCCTTGCCAGTAAATTTTACCACATTCCGCGCACCGATGAAACAGCGTTTGGGTCTGCGCGACATACGCCGGGACAAAGGAACGCGCCACCTCGACGGGGATGCGGCGCAGCTTACCGTTACACAGCATACAGCGCGGCGCAGCATCGACGGGCCGGCCCAGCGCAGCGATCACCTCCGCCAGTTGTGCCTCAAGGTCTTGCGCGTTGATGAAAAGCGTGCGCAAGCCACGCCGCTGCGCCAGGCCGTGGTCGCGCGTGAGCACAATGCGTCCCTCCGCGCGGGCGCGCTGCGCAATGCGGACGTCGTCATCCTGCATATACAGCGTGTCGTAGCCCAGGATGCGCAGCCAGCGGGCAAGTTTGCCGAGCATCGCATCGGCCAACAAGCGGGGTGTAGCGTCGGTCATTGTGGTCACCGGTCAAATAGTCGGATAGTCATTAGTCACAGAGTCGTTCTCCGCACTCTCTTAGTACATAGCGTTCGTAAAAGTATAACTTCCCGAAAAGCTGTGGCCGGTCCGACCGCGCCACCGTAGCCCCAGGCACGGGCGGGCGCGGTCAGAGACCGGCCCGAGCGGGAAAGGGTGCATTTCAATTCGGGGGCAAAAGCCAGATAAACGTTTGATTTAACCGCAGAGTTCGCTGAGAGCGCGGAAAAATTTCCGGTAACTCTGCGGACACTGCGTGCTCTGCGGTGCAATTTAAGAAAAGTCGCCCCCATTCTGAAATGCACCCTCGTCCTCCACACTCTGTCAGTACATATAGTATAATCGAAAGTTGGCGATTTGTCTTTTGACCCTTTCGGTGTACAAAACAGGATTGCAACAACCTTGTGGGCTGACGGCTGAACGCTGATGGCTATTATTTTTGCCCCTTGTTACAGAACGTATGTTCTAGTATAATAAGGGAAGGAGGAACGATGGCAAAACGGGAGAGTCGCTGGGTCTGCCAGCAGTGTAACTGGAGCTACGCGCGGTATATGGGCAAGTGCCCCAACTGCGGCGCGTGGGAGTCCCTGGTGGAAGTCCTGCTGGAAACAGAAAACGGCGGGGGAACAACGCCATCCTCGACGCGCCTCACGCAGCGCCCGCAACCGTTAAGCCAGGTCGATCTCGGTGCGGTAGACCGTATCCCGGTACTGATGAACGAGTTCTCGCGCGTGCTCGGCGGCGGACTGGTTCCCGGCTCGATCGTGTTAATCGGCGGTGAACCTGGCATCGGCAAATCGACGCTGCTGTTGCAGGTTGCCGCCGCGCTCGGCTCAACCGAGCGTCCTGTGCTCTACGTCTCCGGCGAGGAATCCCCCCGCCAGATCAAGATGCGCGCCAAACGTCTGGGCATCGAGGGCGACCCGCTGTATTTGCTGTCGGAGACCGAGACCGGTGCCATCCTCGCACAGGCCAGTGCGATGCAACCCACCCTGCAAGCGTTGGTCGTCGACTCCATCCAGACCGTCCACAACGAGGATATGACATCGGCAGCGGGCAGCGTGAGCCAGGTGCGCGAGTGCGCGGCCAGCTTCCAACGCTGGGCAAAGGAGAGCGGTGTGCCGGTCTTCGTGGTGGGGCACGTCACCAAGCAGGGGGCGATTGCCGGACCGAAGATTCTGGAACACATCGTCGATACCGTGCTATACCTGGAAGGTGATCCTTTTCACACGTACCGGCTGCTGCGCAGCGTGAAAAACCGCTTCGGCGCGACCTCCGAGGTGGGCGTGTTCGAGATGCAGGAGCAGGGCCTCGTGGAAGTCGCCAATCCTTCAGAAGCGTTCCTCGCCGAGCGCATGGTGAATGTGCCGGGATCGGCCATTGCCGTCACAATGGAAGGCACGCGCCCGCTCCTGGTGGAAATCCAGGCCCTGGCGAGCCATACCAGCTTCGGCAATCCGCGCCGCACCGTCAACGGCCTGGACTTCAACCGGCTGCTGCTCACCGTCGCGGTGCTCACCCGGCGGGTGGGGCTGCGGCTGGATGAGCAGGACATCTTCGCCAATGTGGTGGGTGGACTGCAAATCGAGGAACCGGCCGCCGACCTTGCCGTGGCCGTGGCGCTGGCGTCGAGCCTGCGCGACCAGCCCGTGCCGGCAGATGTGGCGGTCGTCGGTGAGGTAGGGCTTTCCGGCGAAGTGCGTTCGGTGAGCCAGTTGGAGTCGCGGATGAGCGAAGTCGCGCGTCTGGGCTTCACGAAAATCCTCATCCCCCGCAGCATGCAGCGCAAGCAGTTGCGCCCGCCCGACGGGTTAACCCTGATCCCGGTGCGCTCGGTGGGCGAAGCCATCGAGGCGGCCCTGGGGCCAAAACGGTAATTTTAGCAGCAGATGATT
>JAIOAS010000076.1:0-12514 GCA_019873725.1 Chloroflexota bacterium
GTGTGCGTTGGTGTATCACGATCATAACTTGATGGTAGCACAGTTCTATAAGATTTGGATTGGATTGGTATTAGAAAAACCTTAATTTTTGGACGACGACTGAATAGTTACACGCGAAATACCCGCCAGAAGGTGAGCGTGGCATCAGCATCGGGCGCGCCCACGCCTACGGGGCGGCCTTCGATGAGTACGTTGCCACCGCCAACGCCGAGACGCTGGTGGCTTTGCAGATCGAGCACATTGACGCCGTGCACAACATCGAAGGCATCTGCGCCTTGCCCGGCCTGGACATCGTCTTCGTCGGCCCCTACGACCTCTCCGGCACGATGGGGTTGATGGGGCAGGTGACGCACCCGGAGGTGGAAGCAGCGATGGCGCGCGTCGTGCGCGCGGCGC
The DNA here is from genome assembly GCA_019873725.1 of Chloroflexota bacterium. GTDB lineage: Bacteria > Chloroflexota > Anaerolineae > B4-G1 > SLSP01 > DSWT01. The sequence goes on from JAIOAS010000076.1 coordinate 397, forward strand.
AGGATGCGGGCGTGGTGCCGGGGCTGCTCATCGTCGATCCGAAGCCCGGCGAGGTGGCGCAGCGCGTGGCGGAGGGTTTCCGCTTCATTTCAATCGGGCTGGACACGAAGATGTTGATCGACGCGGCGCGGGAGATGGCGACACGGCGGTAGGTTGAGTCAGCAGATTGAGCAGATTAAGCAGATTTCTAACCGCGAATCACGCGAATGTCTGCATTCGCCGAATCTTCGCCAATTTCAAGAAAGATTCGCGTAGATTAGCGAGATTCGCGGTTTATTTCTACAGGAGGTGACACAATGAACGAGACGCTGGAAACGATATGGAAACGACGGAGCATCCGCAAGTACAAACCGGAACCGATCCCGGAGGAGGATTTGCACTTGATTCTGGAAGCCGCGCGGCGTGCGCCGACGGGGTCGAACAAGCAGAACTGGAAGATGGTGGTCGTCACCGATCCGGAGATGCGGCGTAAGACGGCGGAGGCGTGTAGCGGGCAGATGTGGATGGCGGACGCCGCCGTCATCCTGTGCCTGGTGACGCTGCCCGGCGAGGGCAAGACCAACGGCGCAATCGTGCTGGATCACGCGATCCTCGCGGCGACGAGCCTGGGCTACGGCACGTGCTGGATCGGCGCGTATGATGACGCGAAGGTCAAGGCCGTGTTGGAGATTCCTGACGATCACGGCCTCGTCTGCCTGACGCCGGTGGGCGTCCCCGCCGAGGCGCCGGCCGCCCGTCCGCGAAAGCCACGTGCGGTGCTGTTTGCGGAGAACGGGTTCGACAAGGCGATGGATTACGAGTTAGCGATTGGATGAAATTTCTACCACGAATCTTCACGAATCGACACTAATCTTAATTTCTATTCGTGAGGATTTGTGAAGATTAGTGGTTATCTTAAGGGAGTCACTATGGCAGACACAACCAACACCACCCTCGAAGCCCGCTACCAGGCCGTAAGCGGCGACTTCCCCTACTGGGAAAAAACCAAAGACCTGATCGACCAGCTCATCGACATCACGCTCAACTACCGGCAGAGCGGGCATCCGGGCGGGTCGCGCTCGAAGGTGCACGCGCTTCTCGCCACGCTGCTCGGCGGGGTGATGCGCTGGGACATCCGCCACCCGGAAAAGCGCTTCGGCGACCGTTTTGTCTTGGGGGCAGGACACACCGTCCCGCTCATCTACTGCACGTTCGCCGTGCTCGATGAGGCGCTGCGGATCAAGCACACGCAAACCGGCGATCCGCGTTACGCGCTGCGACCGGATCGCGCGGTGTATTGGGAAGACCTGCTCAACTTCCGGCGGCACGGCGGGCTTTCGGGCCACGCAGAAATGGAGGGCAAGACGCTGTTCCTCAAGTTCAACACCGGGCCTTCGGGACACGGCAGCCCGGCGGCGGCAGGACTGGCGCTCGCCCTCAAGCGGGCCGGGGCGGACGGTGTCAAGGTCTTCATCTTCGAGGGCGAAGGCGGCCTGACGCCCGGCGCGACCCACGAGACGCTGAACTCCGCGTGGGGGCTGGCGCTCGATAACCTCTACTACGTGGTGGACTGGAACGATTTCGGCATCGACGATCACGCGATCAGCCGCGTGGTTTACGGGACGCCGCAAGACTGGTTCGGCGCGCACGGCTGGCGCGTCTTCGGGACGGAATCCGGCAGCGAGTGGGGGCCGGTGACACATACACTGCTGGAAATGGTGACAACAGAGAACGCCAATCGCGCGCCAAGCGTCGCCTGGGTGAAGACGCGCAAGGGCCGCGCGTACCTTAAGTACGACAACAAATCCCACGGCGTCCCCCACCCTCTCAACAGCGAATTGTTCTGGGAGACCAAGCGCCCGTTTGCCGAAAAATACGGCGTCACGTTCACCAACTTCGGCGGCGCGGCGCCCACAGACCCGGAGGCGCTGCGCGCGGAGTGTGCGGCGAACCTCAAGGCCGTGATCGACGTGCTGCACCGCGACCAGGCGCTCGTGGACTACCTGGCGGACCGGCTCGTCGCGCTCGGCGAGAGCGTGCCGGAAAGCGTGCCGACGTTCCGCCTGGGCAAGGGCATCCCCTTCGATGACGAGCGGCTCTACGATTACGAGCACTATCCTGCCGACCTGTACGCCGCGCCGGGGACGGTTACGGCAAACCGCGTCGCACTGGACAAGTGGGGCGCGTGGGTCAACGCCTTCGGCGCGCGGGAATACGGGCGGCCTTTGTTCATCGCGGCGTCGGCGGATCTGGCGGATTCGACGATGATCAGCGGGTTCGCCAAAGCTTACGGCGACTTCGCGGGCTACGGCTGGTACGAGCGCGCCGGGACCGCTAAAGGCGTGCTGCTGCCGCAGGAGATCACGGAGTTCGCCAACGCGGGCATTTTGGCGGGACTGGCGACCGTGAATTTCGCGGACGATCCCGAAGCGGCGTTCGATGGCTTTTGGGGCGCGTGTTCGACTTATGGCTCGTTCTCGTACCTCAAGTACGGGCCGTTCCGGCTGTTCAGCCAGCTCGCGCAGGATTGCCAGCTCAAGGTGGGCAAGGTGCTGTGGATCGCGGGGCACTCCGGGCCGGAGACCGCCGACGACAGCCGCACGCACTTCGGCATCTTCTCACCGGGCGTCACGCAGCTCTTTCCGCAGGGCGCGGTCATCAATCTGCACCCGTGGGAACACAACGAGGTCCCCGTGCTGCTCGGCGCGGCGCTGCGCCAGGCTGCACCGATTGTCGCGCTGCACCTCACGCGCCCGCCGATCACCATCCCCGACCGCGCGGCGCTGGGGATGCCGTCGCACTTCGCAGCGGCGCGCGGCGCTTACGTCGTCCGCGATTACGCACCCGACCAACCGCGCGGCGGGACGATCATCGTCCAGGGGACAAGCGCGATGGTGAGCATCGTCAAGCTGCTGCCGGAGTTGGGGGAACGCGGGTTAAATGTCAAAATCGTCTGCGCGACCAGCCCGCAGTTGTTCGCGCTGCAACCGGAGAGCTACCGCCAGCGGGTACTTTCCCAAGAAGATTGGGCCGACTCGACCGTTATCACCACGCAGGCGCGCTGGCTGATGCACGATTGGCTGTTCAGCAAAGTCTCGGAATCCTACGCGCTCTCGGCGGACTGGGACGACCGCTGGCGCACCGGCGGCACGCTGGACGAGGTCATCGAGGAAGCGCATCTCTCGCCGGAGTGGGTGCTGGCGGGGATTGAACGGTTCGTGAAGCGCAATGCGTAACCCAGGTTGACGCTCGCACCTTTAAGCTTCAATAGCACACGGACCGACACGGTGCCCCATTTTTGCTTCGAGCGGATCGGCAGATCCGCGTTTTTTGACGCAGTTTAGCTTAAAACGGGGAACTGACGTTCCCCTCAAAGCAAGAATGACAAGACCCTGGATTGGCACTTCGCCATTTTTACAGTATAACAACAAGCAATACCGTGTCGATTACTGTTCAAGGGGCACACGATGCACAATCTGATCCCGCACTTCATTCACGACCGCTTCAGCCTTGGAGAACGCGCCGGAGGCTTCGATGCGGCGACGCTCTTCATCGACGTCACCGGCTTTACACGGCTGACGGAGACACTGATGCAGCATGGCAAAGATGGGGCCGAAGCACTCACCGATGCGCTCAACCGCGTGTTCAATCCGCTGGTCGGTGAGGTCTACGCGCGCCAGGGGTGGATTGCGGCCTTCGTGGGTGACGCCTTCCTGGCGCTCTTTCCGCACGGGGACGATCCCGCTCGTGCGCGTCGCACCGCGCTCGAAACCGCCGCGCAAATTCTTGCGTTCCTCCGGCAGCAGGGGACAATCTCCACCCCCTATGGCGATTTCAGTTTCAGCGCGCGGATCGGGCTTTCGGATGGGCCGGTACAGTGGCGCATCCTGGGGACAAACAACCACTATACGTATTACTTCGACGGGGCAGCAATCACCGGATGCACTTACGCGGAAAGCCGGGCCGGCGTGGGAGAGGTGGTCGCGGACAAACTGATAGGGTCCGCCATTGCCACCGAAATCACCGGTGAAGCGCGCGAAGAGCTGATCGTACTGTCCTCATTGCCGTCCCCCTCACAGCCGCTGCCAGGAGTCGCCCTGCCTGTGCTCTCGCGTGATGCCCTCCAACCGTTTGTGCTAGACGCGGTGGTCAATCTCGTCACGAGGAGTGGGAGCGCCGGAACCTGGCACGGTGAATTCCGCCAGGTGGTCAACATCTTCATCTCCTTCGATCCCGCGCCGGAGGTTGATGCGCTGATCGATCCCTTCGTGACCACGATCCTCAACACGGTGACGGACCACGGCGGCTATTTCAACAAACTCGACGCCAGCGACAAAGGCCCGATGATCCTCATCCTCTTCGGCGCGCCGATTGCTCACGAAAACGATCTGGAGCGCGCCACCGACTTCCTCACCGCGCTGCAGGAACAGACGGCTACCTCAGAACTGCGCGCGATCCGGTGGCGCGCGGGGGTAAGCTATGGCACCGTCTACGCGGGAATTATGGGCAGCGTCGAGCGGTGCGAATATACGGCGATTGGCAGCGTGGTCAACCTCGCGTCGCGGCTCACCACGGCGGCAGCGTGGGGGGAAATCTACCTCTCGGCGCCAGCGGCAAATTGCCGAACAATCAAAACGACTTATCTGGGCGAACGTCCCTACAAAGGCTTTACGCAGCCACAGCCGACCTACCAGCTCGTCGGACGCAAGACCGAGCGACCGGCTTTCTTCGAACACCCGTTGATCGGACGACAAATCGAGTTAGCGCGTCTACTCGAGGCGGTGCAACCGTTGTTCTCCGGGCAATTTGGCGGCGTGGTCACGATCACCGGTGAGGCCGGACTGGGCAAGTCGCATCTGGCCTACGAAGTGGAGCAGACGCTGCGCCGGCGCAACGCCGTGACCTGGTTTACCGCTCAAGTCGATCAAATCCTGCGCCAGGCGTTCAACCCGTTCGCCTACTTCCTCAAGCGGTATTACGACCAGGCGCCGGACGCTTCGAGCGAGCAAAACAAACAACGGTTCGAGGCGCGGCACCGGGCGTTGCTCGCCGCGCTCCAAGCGCGCCGCGCCACCGAATCCGATCCACGCACAAGGGAGGCGCTCACGTTTCAGATAGCGGAATTGCGCCGCGTGCAATCGGTGCTGGGGGCACTGGTGGGCCTGCATTGGCCCGGCTCACTCTACGAATCGTTGGAAGGAGAACTGCGCTATCGAAACACTCTGTTGGCGATCAAGGCACTGGTGCTGGCCGAAACGTTCCTCAAACCCGTTGTGTTGCTGCTGGAAGACCTGCAATGGCTCGACAAAGCGTCTCAGGATGTCCTGACAACGCTGTGCCGCAACGTCAGCCGTTACCCCTTCCTCATTATGATCACGTCACGCTACATGGATGACGGCACTCCCCCCGTCTTGCCGCTGCCCGCAGGCACCCCCACACTGACACTCGACCTCAAGCCGCTCTTCCCTCAGGAATTACAGCAACTGGCCGAGACAATCCTGGACGGGGAGAGCGATGAGAGCCTGCTCGCGTTGTTGCAAGAACGCACCCAGGCCAATCCCTTCTTCGTCCAGCAGTTCCTCTACTACTTCCGCGAAAACGATCTGCTGGAACGCGCGCCGCACGGTGCGTGGCGACTCAAACACGGCTTGCCCGTGGAAGTGCCCACCACGATCAATGCGCTGCTGATCGCGCGCGTCGACCGGCTGGCGCAAAACGTCAAAGACGTGGTCAAGGCCGCCGCCGTGCTGGGCCGCGAGTTCGACGATCACATTCTGGCGCACATGCTCGCCGCCGACATCTCCGCCGAAGTGCGCGCTGCCGAACAGGAACAAATCTGGTCGCGGGTGTGATCGCGCATAAACCGGGATTTTGGGATGACAACCTATCTGTTCAAACACATTTTGATCCGCGATACCGTCTACTCGATGCAGTTACGCACCCGGTTGCGGGAACTGCACGCGCGGGCGGCCGAGGCTATTGAGGCGCTGCACGCCGATAACCTGCCGCCGTTCTACGCCGATTTAGCCTACCATTACGGAGAAGCGGAAATCCCCGACAAAGAACGCCACTACGCGCTCCTGGCGGGGCGGCGGGCGGCAGACGAATACGCCAACGATGAGGCACTGCGCTTTTTGACTCGCGCGATGGAGTTGACACCTTCGCGCGACAAAGCCACCCAATACGAGATTCTCAGCGCCCGCGAGACGGTCTATGACTTGCAAGGGAACCGCGAAGCCCAACGCCACGATCTGCAATTGCTCTTTTTCGTGGCGCAGGGCGAACAGAAAGTGGATGTGGTGCTGCGCCAGGCCAGATATGCGGAACAGGTGGGCAACTACAGCGGCGCGGTGGAAACCGTGCAGCGCTGCGTCGAACTGGCGCAGACGTATCAGAAGCCGGCGGCGGAAGCGCGAGCCTATCTGTGTTGGGGACGGGCGGAATGGCGTCAAGGCCATTATCACGCCGCCATGCCGCTGTTCGAACAAGCGCTATCGCTGGCACGGCAAGCGAATCTGCCGGACACTGAGGCCGACAGTCTGCGAAATCTGGGCAACGTGCATCTCTCCCTGGGACACTACGACGAAGCGATGCGCGCCTACGAACAGGCCCTGCCGCGCTATCGGGCGCTCAATTACAAACGCGGCGAAAGCGCCACCTTGAACAACATCAGCATCGTGCTCGTCGATCAGCGGGATTATGCCCAGGCGCGCACGTACAGCGAATCCGCCCTGCAACTGAAGCTTATGATCGGCGACCGCATCGGCGCGCGCATCGCGCACAGCACCCTCGGCGAGATCGCCTGGCACTTTGGGCAGTTGGCAGAAGCCCGCCAGCACTACGAAGCGGCGCGCCATCTCAGCGAGGAGGTGGATGATCCGCCGGGACGCTGCGAAGACCAGGTGAATCTGGCGCGGCTGGCTTACCGCGAAGGCGACTACGCCGCCGCCCGCGAACACAGCCGGCAGGCCCTCGACCTGGCACGGGGTCTCAACGACGCCAACATCCAGGCGCTCGCCCTGCTCTTTCTGGGACACGCTGCGCTAGGCATGGAGGATTACGCCGGCGCAGTCGCGGCCTACACGGAATCGCTGGCGCTGCGCCGCGCGCTGCGGCAGGAGCATCTGATCGCCGAACCACTTGCCGGTTTAGCTCAGACATGGCTGTGTGAAGGTGACCTGGCGCAGGCGCGTGGCTGCATCGAAGCATTGCTGCCCTGCCTCGCCGGGGACACCGCCCAAACGCGCCGCACATTGCAAGGCGCGCGCGATCCAACACAGATTTACCTGACGGCATACCGTGTCCTGCATGCGCTGGACGACCCGCGCGCAGATGAGCTGCTCAGGCAAGGCTACGCGCATCTGCAAGCGTGCGCGAACCGCATCAGCGATGCCGACTTGCGCCGCCAGTTTCTGGAAAACGTCGCGCCGCATCGCGCGTTGGCAGAAGAAGCCCGCCGAATACTCTTATCAGGGGCATTTCAATTCGGGGGCAAAAGCTAGATAAACGTCTGATTTAACCGCAGAGTTCGCTGAGAGCGCGGAAAAATTTCCGGTAACTCTGCGGACGCTGCGTGCTCTGCGGTGCAATCTAGGAAAAGTCGCCCCCATTCTGAAATGTATCCCTCTTACAGGGTCTTATCATTCTTGCGCCGAGGGGAACGCCAGTTCCCCGTTTTAAGCGCATAAGACGCGGCTCTGGCGATCCGCTCGAAGCCTTATCATTCTTGCTCCGAGGGGAACGCCAGTTCCCCGTTTTACGCTCATAAGACGCGGCTCTGGCGATCCGCTCGAAGCCTTATCATTCTTGCTCCGAGGGGAACGCCAGTTCCCCGTTTTACGCTCATAAGACGCGGCTCTGGCGATCCGCTCGAAGCAAAAATAGGGAACTGTGACGAGAATGATAAAGCCCTGCCCCTCTTATCTAATCTATTGACAAATTGACAATAGATGATATACTGAGACTGGAGATGCACCATGCGTATGCGCGGACGATTTCAATGTGGCAGTCGAGGATGTAGCCACCGGATGGGACAATTCCTCGATCCGGCGCTGTTGCTCTTACTGGAACAGTCGCCGGCGCACGGCTATACCTTGTTGAGCCGCATGGCCGAGTTTGGCCTGGATTTTCTGGCCCCCACCGTGATCTATCGCGCGCTGCGGGAGATGGAAGACCGGGGATGGGTTACATCCACGATGGACGAGGAGACAACGCAAGGTCCGCCGCGCCGCGTCTATACGCTCACCTCCACCGGACGTCAAGTGTTGCGCTGCTGCATCGCGCAACTCCAGGGGACACAGCAGATTCTAGAATATCTTCTGGCGCTGCATGAGGAACTCGCGCCAGAAGATGGGACTTCGGCTGAATCCACATCCACACTTACGGAGGCTACGATGCGAGTTGTTATCCCTGCCAACGGCGCGAATTTAGATACGCCCACCAGCCCGATCTTTGGGCGAAGTCAATACTTCATCCTGGTTGACCCTGAAACGTTGGAGTTCGAGGCTCTGCCCAACCCGGCGCTGGATGCGCCCGGCGGCGCAGGCGTCCAGGCGGCGCAGACCGTCTTGCAACACGGCGTCAGCGCTGTGATCGCGCCCAGCCTGGGGCCAAACGCCTTCCGCGTCATCCGAGCGGCGGGCATCCCCGCTTACCGCATGGAAGGCGCAACCGTCCGCGAGGTCCTCGCCGCCTACAACGCCGGGCAACTGCCGCTTCTGGAAACCCCCGGCGACGACCACGTTGGCCTCGGTGGTGGACGACGCCACCATGGGCGAAGTTGATTTTAGATTTTAGATTTTGGATTTTAGATTTTGGATTTTGGCGTTGCCCACGATCCGACTAACGACTACCTGACTAACGACTATCCGACTACCTGACTAACAACTACCTGACTAACAACTACCTGACTAACGACTATCCGACTAACAACAAGGAGACTTCAATGACGAAAATTGCAGTTGCGGTATTGGATGCGAATGGCCTGGATGCTCAGGTTAGCTCGCACTTTGGGCGCTGTCCGTATTTCGCTTTGGTCGAGACCGAGGGACAGGACATACGCGCGGTGGAAACCGTTGTCAATCCCTACTACCCCAACCACGAGCCGGGCCAAGTTCCCGCCTTCATCCACAGCCTGGGCGCGCAAGTGATGCTCGCCGGCGGGATGGGCGGACGCGCCGTGGCCTTCTTCCAGCAGTACGGCATCGAACCGGCGACCGGCGCGGCGGGAACCGTGCGCGAATCGCTGGCCCGCTACCTGGGCGGCGAGTTGCAAGGCGCGGCGCCGTGTCACGAAAGCATCGAGCACGGGCACGGATAGATTTCGGATTTTAGATTGCCGATTTTGGAATTGACGTAGCGAAAGGAGAGCGCGATGGCGGCTGTATGGCTTGATGTGACCCGCTGTACCGGTTGCGGGGCGTGTGTCGAAGTCTGTCCAGCCGGCGCGCTGACTCTGGTGGACGGCAAAGCCTATCTGGATGATGCGCTGTGCCGGGGATGTGCAGCTTGCATCCCGGTCTGCCCGGCAGACGCATTGCGTCCGGTGCTGGAGATCAAGGCCATTCCTGTCGAGCCTCGCGCTCCGGTATCCATACCGCACGCCGTTCCGCCTTCTCCGCGCACCAGTGTATTGGCGACGGTGATTGCGGTCGGGGCACAACTGGCAGTTCAGGCTACGCCGCTCGTGTTACAGGCGCTCGGACGGTGGGTGATGCATCCGCGCGGGAGCAGTCTTGCCCAATCTTTCGTTTCGGCGGCAATTGGACGGCAAACCCGTCATCGTTGGCGTGGGCAGTTGTGATAACGCTTTTAAGGGGTGTTACCGAACCTGCGATGCAGCCCCGATAATGAAAATAGGCGCAGGACTATTCGACTAACGACTATCAGACTATTTTCATAAGGAGGTGATGGTATGGGACGCGGATTTGGACGTGGCGGCAGTGCGGGACGCGCCGCCGGTGGAGGGCGTGGGCAAGGGCATGGCCCGGGACGTATGGGCGGCTCAGCGGCCGGGCCGGGTGGTGAGTGTGTTTGCCCGGCGTGTGGGCATCGTGAGCCGCACGTCGCCGGACAACCGTGCACCGAAAAGCAGTGCCCGAAGTGTGGCACGCGGATGATTCGGGAGTAATTCCCCTGTGAAGCTTGCCATTGCCAGTGGCAAGGGCGGCACCGGCAAGACGACGGTGGCCGTGAGCCTGGCACTGAGCCTGGCCTCGGCTGCCGCCTCCCCGCTTTTCCTCGACTGCGACGTCGAAGAACCCAACGCCGCGCTGTTCCTGCGACCTGAGATGATGGCCCGGCGCGACGTAGGATTGCTGATCCCCGCCGTGGATATGGCGCGCTGTACGGCCTGCGGGCGCTGCGCCGAGGTGTGCGAATATCACGCGATTACCGTCATCGGCAAGCAGGTGCTCGTCTTCCCCGAACTGTGCCACGGCTGCGGCAGTTGTCCACGCCGGTGCCCGGAAGGCGCAATCCACGAGACGTTGAACGTGATGGGGACGCTGGAAAAGGGAATTGCCGGGGCGGGCGCGGTGGAATTCTTCCAGGGGACGCTGAATGTGGGCGAAGCCATGGCCGTGCCGGTGATCCGCCAACTCAAGCAGTGGGCGATTCCGCCGGACGTGGGCGACCGCCCCGTCATCCTCGACGCGCCGCCCGGCGCTTCGTGCCCCGTCGTCGAGACGATGCGCGGCGCCGACGCCGTGCTGCTCGTCACCGAACCGACGCCCTTCGGCCTGCACGACTTGCGCGTGGCGGTGCAGGTGGCCCGCGACGAACTCGGCTTGCCCGTCGCCGTCGTCGTCAACCGTGACGGCGTGGGCGACGCTGGCGTAGGCGATGCTGGCATCGCCGCCTATTGCGCCGCCGAGAACCTGCCCATTCTGCTTCGCATCCCCCTGGAACGCGCGATTGCGGAGGGCATCGCCAACGGCGCATCGCTGATCGACATTCGTCCCGCATACCGGGAGCGGTTCATCGCCCTGTGGAACGAACTCAGAATCATGATTCATGAATCATGATTCATGATTCATGATCAGGAAATGTCGATGCGGACAAGATTGCTGTGCAGTGTGGTGATCCTATGGTTAGCGGGTTGTGCGCCGTGTGTGATGCCGGCAACGCCTCTGGTAACAACTGCGCCTACAATGATGCCGCCAGCATCACCCACGGCGACCGCGACGCGCGCGCTCCCGTCCACCGCAACGCTGACGCCACCGCCAACTATCACCGCTGCGACACCCACGGCGACGCCGGACGCGACGTTTACAATGACGCCTGAACCACAACGAATGGAGACCGGAACAATGCTCACAATTACTGTGTTGTACGACAACGTGGCCCATGACGCGCGTTTGCAGACCGATTGGGGCTTCGCCTGCCTGGTGGAGGGTTTGGAGCAGCCGCTGCTCTTCGATACCGGCGGCAAGGGCGACATCCTGCTGCGCAATATGCGCGCGCTGGGGCTGGACCCGCGGGCGGTGCGCACCGTCGTGCTCTCGCACGCGCACGGCGACCATACCGGTGGGCTGGCGGCGTTTTTAGCCGAAAACCCGGCTGTCACCGTGTACCTGCCGCAGTCGTTCCCGGCGGGCATCAAAGACACCGTCCGGCAGGCCGGCGCGACGCTGGCAGAGGTGACAGAAGCACAGGAAATTACCGCAGGCGCGCACACCACCGGCGAACTCGGCAGTCAGATCCGCGAGCAGGCGTTGGCGTTGGAAACGCCGCGTGGCCTGGTCGTCATCACCGGCTGCGCGCACCCCGGCATCGTCGAGATGGTGCGCCAGGCGCAGGCGGAAGTGGGCGGCAACGTGTATATGGCGCTCGGCGGCTTTCATCTGCGCGACGCGAACGCCGGGCAAATCAACACTGTGATTGCCGATTTGCAGGCGCTTGGCGTGCGCCGCATCGCGCCGAGTCATTGCACCGGCGACGCCGCGCGGCGCGCCTTCGCGGTGGCGTTTGGCGCGGATTATCTGGAAAGCGGCGTGGGGCAGGTTTTCATCATCGGCGCTGAAGAGTAGATGAAACAACTGGTCATTCTCAGCGGCAAGGGCGGGACGGGCAAGACGACGGTGACGGCGGCGCTGGCGCATCTGGCAGCGCAGGATTACCGCGTCGTCCTGGCGGATGC
>JAIOAS010000076.1:13386-20149 GCA_019873725.1 Chloroflexota bacterium
GAACCAATCGGCGCAGATCATATCCTCTTTGCCTTCCATACGCGCCTGCGCCACTCCGCACGATCCCGCCGGCGAGATAATCACATCGTCGCCCGGACGCCAATCGGCCGGTGTGGCAACGTTGAAGGCGTCGGCAGTTTGCAGCGCCACCACCACCCGGTACAGCTCGTCGAAGTTCCGTCCCAGGCTCAATGGGTAGTAAATGATGGTGCGGATAATCCCCTTGGGATCAATCACGAAGACTGCCCGCACCGCTTTGGTAGAACTTTCGCCGGGCTGAATCATGCCGTACTTCTTGGCGACTTCCATCGTGATGTCTTCAATCAGCGGGAAACGCACCTCGACATTTTTCATGCCCTTGTATTCGATTTTCTCCTTGATCGTGCGCAGCCAGGCGATATGGCTGTAGAGTCCATCCACCGACAGGCCGACCAATTTGCAATTCACCTCGGCAAATTTCTGCTCCAACGTGGCGAAGGTGATAAACTCCGATGTGCAGACGGGCGTAAAGTCGGCGGGGTGGCTGAACAGAATGACCCAATGGCCGGCGTACTGCGCCGGAAAATCAATCTCGCCCTGGGTCGTCACGGCCTTGAACGCCGGGGCCGGGTCGCCGATACGTGGCATGGACACAGTCAGTTGCTCTTCCATATTAATCCCTCCTTAAAGTGATGTGAATGAACTTCGAGATTACAACCCATGAAGCAGGTTTGACAACTTCAGTATATCGCTCTAATTACAACATGTCAATAGTCAAAATGATGTAGGAGCATTTCAGACTAAGCAAGAATGAGAAGCCCCCCATTGGTTGCCGAGTCCTGAGGATACGATATACTTTCTCAAGTTCAATGAGGATGCCTGGCGGATGTCAATCGGGGTGCGAGGGAAAATGATGAGAACACTTCCAACATTTGATAACGTGCGCGAGGCTGCCGGGCGCATCCAACCCTATATCCATCGCACGCCGGTTTTGACCTCCAGGACACTAAACAGCATGGTGGGGGCGGAGCTGTTCCTGAAAGCCGAGAATTTTCAGCGCGTTGGCGCTTTCAAAGCACGCGGGGCATGTAACGCCGTCTTCGCGCTGCCGGAGAATGAAGCGCGGCGCGGGGTGGCAACGCACTCCTCGGGGAATCACGCCCAGGCCATCGCCTTTGCGGCAGGGCTGCGCGGCATACGCGCCATCGTAGTGATGCCGGAAGATGCGCCAGCCGTGAAGGTGGCGGCGGTCAAAGGCTACGGCGCCGAGATCGTCTGGGCGGGGTCCAATCCACTCGACAGAGAGCAAGCCATCAAGACTGTGCTCGCAGAAACAGGAGCGATTTTTGTTCACCCCTCCAACCATTTCCAGGTGATTGCCGGACAGGGGACAGCAGCGGTAGAGCTGCTGGAAGAAGTCCCCGCTCTGGATATGGTGATGGCGCCGGTCGGCGGTGGGGGATTGCTGGCCGGAACGGCCCTGTCGGTAAAAGCACTGTCACCACGCACACGTGTCATCGGCGCAGAACCCGCGACGGTAGACGATGCAACCCGTTCCTTGCGCGATGGGCGCATCTATCCACCCACCAATGCCTGCACCATAGCCGATGGGTTACGCACGTTTCTCGGCGATCTGACTTTCCCTCTCATCTGCGAGCTGGTCAGTGACATTGTCACCGTCAGTGAAGCGGGGATTGTCGCCGCGATGCGGCTGATTTGGGAACGTATGAAGATCATCATCGAGCCATCGGCAGCAGTGCCGGTCGCTGCGCTGTTCGAACATCCCGATTTATGCCGCGGCCAACGGATCGGCATTATCCTTTCGGGAGGGAACGTCGATCTGGATCACTTACCCTGGCTGCAATCGGAGTCCACCCTGCCCGCGCACGCATTAGCCAGCGTCTCCGCCAGATAGTCAAGCTCCGGTGGCTTTTGGATCCACGCCACGACGCCAGCCTCACATAGCATCTCACGTTCCTCGGTCAACGGATGGCCGGTCATCAACACCACGCGCAAGGTCGGGTCTTGCGCGTGCAGGGCCTGCGCCAGTGCCTTGCCGCCCATTTCGGCCATCACCATATCAGTCAGTACCAGGGCGATATCCTGGCGTCGTTCGGCGAACACGCGCAAAGCCACCTTGCCGTTCTCGGCTTCCAAAACGTGATAGTTCAGGAGTTCCAGGCTGGCGACGATGGCTGCGCGGGTAGCCGCGTTGTCTTCTACCACCAGGATCGTCTCTCCGTGGCCCAGGGGCAGATCACTGAATTCGGCAGCAGCAGGTGCTTCTGGCAGCGCCAAAGCGGGGAAGTAAAGGAAAAAGGTCGTCCCGACGTTCATCTCGGTATGCACGTCGATAAATCCGTCATGGCTGGAGACGATCCCATACACCTGCGATAGCCCCAGGCCGGTGCCTTTGCCGGCCGGCTTGGTCGTGAAGAAAGGGTCATAGATGTAAGGAAGAATTTCCTCAGGAATACCTGTTCCGGTATCGGAGATCGCCACCTGCACCCACTCTCCCGCAGGCATATCAGGCAGTGGAGCATACTTCGGTTTGGTAACGTGCAGACGCGTGAGTTCGATGCTCAGTGTTCCCCCCTCCGGCATGGCATCGCGCGCATTCACCACCAGATTCATGAATACTTGCTGCATGCGCGTAGGATCGGCGTCAATCGTGTAGTTGTCCGCGCCATACGTAAAGTTGACGCGAATGTTCTCCGGCAGAGTGCGCTCCCACAGTTTGACCTGTTCTTTGAGCAAGGGAACCAGGTCCAACGGCATGCGATCCAGCACCGCACTGCGGCTGAAGTCCAAAATCTGGTTGATGAGATCGGCAGCCCGGTGTGCCTGATTGGCAATGATGACGAGGCGCTCCTGCAATTGCGGCGGCAGGTCCGGCGTGCGCAGTGACATCTGGCTGTAAAGGACGATACCCGCCAGGATATTGTTGAAGTCGTGCGCGATACCGGCGGCAAGCTGGCCCACCGTCGCCAGGCGATCCTGCCGTTGAATCGTTTCGCGGATGGCGTATTCTTCGGTGACATCGCGGATGACCAACATCCAGCCTCCAGTCATCGCCCCAGTTTCAATAGCGTGGGCGGTAATCTGGAAATGACGCCGTTCTTTATCAATCTCATGCCATAAGCCACGCGGCGGCGGGCTAAGCAATTCGGCAATAGGATGTCCGCCCAGCGTCAACAACGCCTGACCGGTTTCCCATGTGGGGGTCTCCGTCAATACCGGCAGATAAGTCAACGCTGATGGATTGCACAACAACAGCCGTAATTCATGATCCAACACCAGCACCCCTTCGGGGACGGTGTCAATGATCTGCTGCATCTGGCGGGTCTGTTCCTGCACTTGTTGCAATAGACGTTCACGCTCTGCTTCGGCCCGTTTACGCGCGGTGATATCCAAAGCCGTGAACGTGACCCCGGCGGTGAGGTCGGCAGGATCAAGGGGCGTCGAGCTAAGCCACACATCGATAATCTGCCCATCTTTGCGTTGCCAGCGCGTTTCTACCGTACCGGTGCCATATTCGCGGATTTGACGATACTTCTCGCGTCCCACGTACTCGAAGTCCTCATCGGTTGCATACAATATGCGGGCGCTCTGACCGATTAACTCCTCCGGCGTGTATCCCGTCATCTCACAGAAGCGGTCGTTGACCTGCAGTATCACACGATTAGAGATCAATCCAATACCGATCGAAGCCGCCCGGAAAATGCTGCGCAATGTCGCGGCGCTGCGCTTGAGGGCCGCATCTGCCTGCCGGCGCTCCTCTTCAACACGCAATCGTTCTGTAATGTCGCGCACGGTAGAAAAAATCGCCGGCTTGCCCTGGTAAGTGGTCATACGCGCATGGACTTCCACCGGGATGCGCCGCCCATCGCGGGCAACATGTGTCTGTGAAAATAACACTTCCTTGCCCTCTGCCAGCTCACGCATGATCGCCGTGATATCCGTACTGGACTCGGGCGCATCGACATCGGAAGCGTGCATGCGCAACAACTCCTCGCGCGTATAGCCCAACATACGGCAGGCTACGTCATTCACCTCAAAAAGCGCGCCAGGCTTCCCATCTTCGGTCACGTAATGACCGTAAATCGCATCCGTTGTGGCATCCACCAATCCCCGATACCGCGCCTCGCTCTCGCGCAGTGCAGATTCGGCGCGCTTGTGCTCAGTGATATCACGGCCAATCCCAACCAGGCCAATCACCTGGCCCGATGCATCTCTGAGGGGCAATTTCGAGCTGAGCAGCCACACACAGCGCCCCTCACGGTTGCACAGCAGTTCCTCGTGGTTGAGCAGCGGCTGCCCCGTGCTGAACACATACTCGTCATTGGCAGTGGATAGCGCCGCCACTTCAGGCGGAAAAACATCGAAATCGGTTTTACCCAGAGCCTCCTCTTCCGAGGCAACGCCCATGTTGATTTGATCCGCACGGTTCGCCAGCGTCTTGCGCCCCTGCAAGTCTTTCGTGTAGATGGCATCGGGCAGATTATCGATCACAGTCCGCAATAACTGTCGTCCTTTCACCAACTCTGCTTCGGCGCGCTTGCGGGCCGTAATGTCGGTCGCTGTAACGAATACCTTACCCCACGTTTCTTCGTAACCGGAAACGAGGATGGCTTGAAAGAACAGGTCTATCAATTCGCCATCGAACCGGCGACTGATGATCTCGCTCTCGAAGCGTTTCTGCCAGCGTGTAAAAGCCATCAATTCATCGGCAAAGGAGGCCAGGGATTGCTCGATAAACAATTGGTCTATCCCTTGCAGCAATAGAGTTTTGTCCGCAGCCCTAAACAACTCCACGGCAGCCTGGTTGACGTTCAAGACCTTGACAAGGGAGGCGCAATGCCGCACAGCAGCCGGGTTATCGTGCAAATAGCGGCCCAAATCATCCACACCGCTCGCACGCAACGCATCCAGATAGACTTTGACCGCGCTGAGATCTTCTTCCCACACAGAAAATGGCGCGTCTTCGAACAGACCCCGATAGCTTGCCTCACGCTCGGCCAACCGCTTCTCAATGCTATGCCTGTAGAGCGCCACCTCGACGGCGCCTCGCAAATCGCGTATGTCAAGAGGCTTAAGCAAGTACCCTGCAGATGCAGCAATCGTCGCCCGCTGTATAGGCAGCGCGTCGTCGACACCAACCAGATGAATCACCGGGCCATCGAACCCCGCACGCAGTTTTTCGGCAGCCTGTAGGCTGGCGAACGCACCGCCCGGCGCGACATCGATCACGATCAAGTGCGGCGGAGCTTCGGCAATCACCTGGGAAGCCTCCGCCAGCATTGCCGTATCTACCGTCAGATCATCGGCAGCTCGCAACATCTCGGCGACATCGCTGACCTTCGAATATGCCTCTCCTATCACCAGAATGCGAGACTTCCCCATAGGCGCCATCCTTTCGCAACCGAACCGGGAGAATGACGAAATAGATATTTTGCGCGGTATGATATCTCTATCCTACGCCTAACTTCAAAGTTTTGCAAGTGCGCAGACACACGACTTGCCTCTGCGCCGGGATGACGTACACTGGGGGACAGTAGACCCAACCATCACTTACCGGGGAGCAGCGATGAAAGTCAACAGCACGATGGAAACACTGATAGAACAGCGCGTGGCCGCATACTTTGTGAGCGGAGAAAACAACTGCGCGATGACTGTCCTGCGGGTACTTACCGAGGTCTTCGAAACGCCGGTAGCCCAACCGGTCATCGACGCAGCCCAATGTATGCCGGGTGCGGGCGGCGTGGATCACCTGTGCGGGTTAGTCTCCGGCGCGCTGATGTTCGTCGGCGTGTGGGGCGGGCAACACGGGCTGCACCGCTCAGTGCTACGGCCGGTCACCAGCGGCTTCAGTCAGGCGGTGCGGGAGCGCTTCGGCAGTCTGATGTGCAGCGATCTACGTCTCGCAGATGGGTGCGGGCCGCTGGCGGTGGCGTTCCTCACCTTCACCATCCCGTATCTGAGAAGCCGCTTGAACGTTGAAGCGTTGAAACGTTAACCCCAGCAAAGGTGTCCGAACCGGGGGCAACTAAACTTTCGCCAGGGTGGCAAATGGCTATGCGTATTGCTGGAGAATCGCCGCGGCTGCTGTGCGCACGTGCTCAATCAGCTCTGGGGGTTCGAGCACCCGCACCGCTTCGCCATAGCTGAGCACCCATCCGGTCGCCCAGTCCAGCGTGGATGCGCCAAACTGCGCTATGATCGATCCATTCTCACACTCGGTCAATTGCATCCAGTGGCCGTACCGCTCGCGGATGTGTGGGGCCACAGCAGCGGCAATCTGCACAACAACAGTGTAATGCTGCTCAAAACGCAGCGCCTGGGTGATATAGTCCCGCGCCGAAAAATCACGCGGAATCGTGAAGGGGATTTTCAACGGCGTTATGCGTTGGATGCGATCCACGCGGAACGTGCGCATGGCCTGGCGCAGACGGCAGAAGCCCACCACATACCACAATCCACCGTAGAACGTCAATGCGTAAGGCTCAATGTCTCGGCAGGTCTCTTCAAGGGCAAAGCTCTGGTACACCAGCTGCACGCAACACCGGCGCATGATGCACTCGCGGAGCGTGTGGATGATCGGTTCCCAGGGGCGATAATCCCGCGCCGCCAGGCCGCAGATCACGAGGCTTTGCCGCGCACTCGCCACTTCGTGGCGCAAGTCGTCGGGCAACACGTTGTCCAGTTTGGCCGTGACCGCCGTGACTGCGTCCTTGTACGTCTGGCCCCACACTTCGCCGACGAGGTTCGCGCCCATGTACAGCAC
>JAIOAS010000077.1 GCA_019873725.1 Chloroflexota bacterium
GCGGAGGGGTGGTTCACGCTGGATTTGACATTCGATGCGCTCGAGACGGCCCGGGCGCGCTTGTTACCCCTCGGTGGAGCGGTGGAGGTGCTGGAACCAGACGCGCTGCGGCTGAGCATGGCCGATTTCGCGGCGCAGGTGGCGCGGGTGTATCGCCCGGCGGCATAAGCTGGGACGCAGATTTTTACTGATTTGCGCGGATAATTTTTAAGGGGCGACGTTCACCTGCGTCCCTATCTTGTTATCGGTGCAAGGCGTCGCACTTCAACGCCTTCGAAACAGCCGCCGCGAGAATGGGGTCAACCTGAATCGAGGCGGTCGTAGGTTCTTCGTTGAGTCCTTTTCGCTCAAGTTCTTTGACCGCTTCGACCAGCCATTTGACCGCCATTTCAGGGGGCACCTTACTCGTATTGATGAGCACATCGAAGGCCGTGTAGGTATCCCATTGGATGTTGTAAAACGATTTGATGAATGTGGCGCGCACTTCATCGCCCTGTTTGACAATTGCTTCGGCCTCATCGTGTGTTATCTTTTCTCTTTTCATTAATCGTTCAACCCTGAACGAGAACGGGGCCTGTATCCGCACGTTCAGCACGTCGGTATACCCCTCGAACAAGGAAAAACCACTTCGTCCCTGGATCACCACATTGCCGTGATGGGCTACAGCCCGCATAACCCGGTTCAGCATCGCAACCATCATTTCTCTGCGCTCTTCCTTCTGCGCGTTGAATTTTTCCCAAAAACTGGGGATGCTGTTATACTCTTCATCGAATCCAACAAGGCCGTACTGATCAAGTACTGCACCGATAAACTCTTTGTCCACATAATGGTACCCCAGGATGTCTGCGACTTCTTTGGCAATGTAGTCACCCCCACTGCCTAGCTTTCTGGAAACTGTGATCACGGCCATTGCTGCACCTCCTGTTTGCGTTGTTTCTTAAAGAGAAGGGGTCTGTTTGAACTTTTCGTTGCTTTCTACATCAATAGTAATTTATTTGTACCCAAAAGTCAACACTGACAGCAAATCCTGTTGGTTTGGGTTTATCACTCACCAACGGCATCACACGGTTGCTCATGGCCTGCGAGATTCGCCGCGAGGTCGCCGATTCTGCATAGACTTTGCATCATTCCTTCATCATTTCTTCACAAACCTTGACTATACTGTGAGCATATTCAATTTCACCTATAGAGGAGGTTAGAAATGTTGAAGAAAAGTCTGTTGAGTGTATTGTTGGTGGCGAGTGTGTTGTTGGTCTTCCCGCTGGTGGTGAGTGCGCAGCAGGGGCAGCCCCCGGCGCAAGCCCCTCAGTATGGCGGAGGATACGGCCGGCGTGGTGGCGGCGGTTGGATGGGCGGCGGAGTCTCGCTGGTCGAAGCGACGGCTGAGGCCACCGGTCTATCTGTGGAGGAGGTGATCGCTGCGTTGCAGGGTGGTCAGAGCTTCGCCGACATTGCGTCCGGTGCGGGCGTGACGCTTGAGGCGATCGCGGATGTGGCCGTCGCGCAGCGCGCCGAGGCGCTCAAGCAGGCAGTGGCTGATGGACGCTTTACGCAGGAGCAGGCCGATACGATGTTGGCCTCGATGAAGACGCATCTGCTCGAACAACTGAACGCCGAATGGACTCCTGGCGGCGCAGGTGGACGCGCCGGCGGTCAAGGGACGTCGCGGGGGCGCGGTGGGATGCGCGGCGGCAATCGCCAAAACGTCAATCCCGGCACGTGCCCGCAGTTGTAATCGACGGCAACC
Source organism: Chloroflexota bacterium (assembly GCA_019873725.1). GTDB lineage: Bacteria > Chloroflexota > Anaerolineae > B4-G1 > SLSP01 > DSWT01. The sequence continues at coordinate 1,748 of JAIOAS010000077.1, forward strand.
ATAACAAAACCGGGGTGAGCAAGGCTCACCCCGGTTTTCTGTTGGGAACTATTCTCAGTAGATCCAAAAATGCGCCAAGGGCATCGTCAGATCCTCGTTCTGGTCTGGATCTGGCGATCTAGACTAAGGTGGGGAACTATTCTGCTTTCGTCTCGTAGGAACGTAACAGCACCGGAATGCCGATCAACGCGAAGGGCGCAAACAATGCCAGGAGGGCTGTCAATCCCATTCCGACGGTCGTGAAGACCAGGCCGAGGGTTGAGCTACTCGTGCTAGTCACCATGCCGCCGATGGACATCACCGCATTGAGGTTCCACAATGCGTGAAACAGCATGGCGATCCCATAGGCAAGTGGCAGCATCCAGCGCCGTTTGCGCCAGAAAAAACCCCATCCCAGGCCGATGATGCTACTGGTCAGCATGTGCATAGCGGCGGCAAACGCACGCATGCCCATGCCACCCAGCCAGCCTTTCACTTCGCCCAGGCCGTTCGCGCCGTTGGTGATACTTTCGACGATGGCAAAGCCCAGCCCACATGCCGCTCCCCAGAGGAATGTCTGCGTCAAGCCGGGCCGTTGCCAGAAGCCCATCACCCCCATCACGAGTGTCTTCCCTACCTCTTCGACCAGCGGCGCGATGACGACAAACACCAGGAAGAGCGTCGCCAGCACGAGAGGAGAGGCGATGGCTTCCAATACCTGCTCCATATCTGTCGGCGGCATGAACTGCCATTGCTCGACCAGCGCGCTCATCCGGCTGATTTCCGCCGCGCCGCCCGGCACTACCAGGGCGACAAGCACCACCACGAGGGCACTGATCACAAAACCGACAATTTCCACCGGCAGGGCCACGACAACGGAGGCTGCACCACTGCTCATGGCCGCAATCAGTTCTCGAAAGGTCAAGGCGCGATAGCGTCCGGCAGCCAGTGTGACCAGGTTCAGCCAGAGAAAGGCCGGCAGGACCGCCAGTCCCAGATGCAGCGGGGCAAAGATGGGGCGCTGTTGCCACTCCGCCGGCGTCAGCAACCCCACGCCGGCCAAAATGACGATCAAGGTCAGGCACACGGCCCATCCCCAGGGGATGTAGGCCAGGGGAGCCGGCAGGCGTTGTTGGGCGGACCATCCCGCCCATAGCAGCCCTAAGCCCAGCAGGAGGCCGACCAGGCTCAGGCTCGTCAAGATCATCGCCATAGCATCCACGGCCTGCGGAAAGATGAAGATGAGCACCGCAGTCAGGATGCTGCCGACCATGATGGCGGCACCGGTTATCGCCGTGAGAATCGACAGGGCTGGTGTAAAGGGTTTTTCCATAAGGCTTGCCTGATCAAAAAATGATGCTAATAGCAACGGATGGGGCTTTCGCCCCATCCGTATGGGTGATATCGATTGCGCTACTTCTCGATGACTTCAACACTTTGCAGCACATCCGGTTTGGGCGCAGCAGGATCTCGTGGCATCACACGGGCCAGCTTATTCAGGACATCCATCCCCTCGACAACACGCCCAATTTGTGTGAATTGTCCGTCAAGCTGTGCCGCGTCTGTCCCTAAGGTGATGAAAAACTGACCGTTAGGGAGAGCGCCAACCGTGCCGACTTCTTTGAAGGTGCTTTGCTTTTCGCCATCGCAATAGTAGCCCGGATAGCCGTAACTGGTGTTGCTCGGATCACCGGTAAGGGCGACGAAATTGTCACGCACATAGAAGAATTCAGAACCATCGTACCAGCGCTGCTGCGCCAGGAAGACGAAGCTGTTGACGTGGATCGGCGCGAGCGCCCCCGATAGTTCCAGCACGATGTCGCCCTGGGTGGTTTTCAAGGTCGCCTGATAGGTTTTTGCTTCGGTGACGGTCATAGCCGGTGGCGCGTCGAAGAGGGTGAAGTCATCTTGCATCATCTTCGCCACGGCAAGGAAGTAGACCAGTTCGTCATACGAGGAGATGTCCGGCTTGAAGTAGACGCCGTTGATGCCGATGATGAAGGTGGGGGTGGCGAATTGCAAGCCCAGCTTGCTGAATTCCTCTACTTGCGCCTCAACTTTCGCTTTGTACGTTCCCTTTTCCAGATCACTGCTGAAGCGTTCAACGTCCAGCCCCAGTTCCTGGGCGAATTCGGCGAACGCTGCCGGGGCGTCTTCCAGCGGGATTGAGACCCACTCGGTCGTGGTTTCCCCATTTTGCATAGCAGTGTACCCCTTAATGGCATGGTCGAAGAGCAGTGAATACATCTCCCAGAATTTTCCTTGCGCGCCCGCGGCTTCGGCGGCTTCAGCCGCCAGATATGCTTTATCGTGCAGGCTTTCGAGCGGCAGGTGGCGGAAGACCAGACGAATGCCGGGCGTCGTTTTCAACACGGCCTCAACCGCCGGGGTCGCTCCGGCACACGCCGGGCACTGGAAATCTGAGTATTCCACGATGGTCAGATAGGCATCTTCGGCACTGGCGCCTTTGCTCCACTCACTGTCGCTGATAGTGATAGGGAGGCCGGTGGTGGGGAGTTCTGGCAGCGGATTAGCCTCACAATATCCCGGCTCGTCCACTGCTGTGGACGGCGTTGTAGCGGGAACAGTTGTAGGGATGGCGGTTGCCGTCGCGGTTGCCGTGGGTGTGGGGGCAGGCGTAGGCTTTGTCCCGCATCCCCCTAAGATGAGAACGGCCAACAGAGTGGCCGACACGATTACTTTCATTCTTCCCATTGTATTCCTCCTAATTTAACCTTTGTCTTTGTCCGGTAGTCATCAGTCTGACCGCCGAGTGTGTATAGCTGCATGGCCGGCGCTTGCCGGTGTCCTCCGAATTTAGTAGATATTATACCACTAAATTTTATTTTTTAGTGTCTGGGGGCCAGAAGGGGGGACGTTCCATACGCCACAGGCCATAAAGGGCGATGATCCCGGCGAGTGCGCCAACCAGATACCCTTCCCACACCGTCGCGCGGGTGATGAAGATGGCAACCAGGCCGGCGACGAAGGCCACGGTGTATAGCACTAATACGGCTTCACGGCGCGTCAGTCCCGCGTAGGTAAGACGATGTGAGGTGTGATCCAGGCCGGGGGTCGTCAGAGGATTCAGACCGCGCTTGAGGCGTGAGATCGTCACCAGGGTGGTATCGAAAATCGGCACGGCTAATACCAACAGGGGGACCATCCAGGTGACGATAGGGATGTTTTGGGGGAAGTCCACCTTGATGCCGATGGCGGCCAACACAAATCCCAAAAAGAGCGCGCCGGAATCGCCCATAAAGATGGTTGCCGGGGTCCAGTTGTAGACGAGGAAGCCGATGCACGCCGCCATCACCGCCACCGACAGCGCGCCGACCAGATACTGCCCGGTGAAAGCGCACATCAGTGCGAAATGCGCCGCCGCGATGGCCGCGATCCCGCCCGACAATCCATCCATATTGTCCAACAGATTGAAGGCGTTGGTGATTCCCACCACCCACAGGGCTGTCACCAGCAGGTTGAGCATCGGATGCGGCAAAATGCGGATTGACACGCCGGTGATGATCAACAGGCCCAGCGCGATGAACTGCCCGATAAGTTTGACGCCGGCGGGCAGCGAGAATCGATCATCCCACAATCCCATGAACGACATCAACGTCGCGCCGATCAAGGTGCCGGCCAGTTGGCTGACATTGTACCGTTCGCCCAACAGCAGCGTCACGATCAATGTGCTCAGGAAGATGGCGACGCCTCCCAGGCGGGGGGTAGGAATCGTGTGAACCCTGCGGGTTGGGTCAGGCTGATCGACGGTATGGAGGCGCAAGCCCAGTTTACGCGCCAGCGGCGTCCCGACGACGGCGAGGAGCAAGACCCCCACAAAGACCACAATGTAGGTACTCATCCTTAATCTCTCAGGGCTGTTGTGGTGTTTCAGTCGGCATGGCCTGACCTTGCAATTGGTCAATAAGCTTTTGGATAGTTTCTTTTTGCGCTTCGGGTGCGGTTTGCAGGGATAACCTCGCGGATTGTAATGCAGCTTCAACCTGCCCCAGGTTGGCGTAGGCGACGGCCTGCACGCGGTAGATGTCCCACAACTCGCTCGAGTCCGGGCATTTCTCCACAGCCTCATTCAGAGAAGTGAGCGCATCCACCCACAGTTCTTGTTGTGCCTGCAAGGTAGCAAGCACCCTGCGCACGGTACAGTTGTTTTTGATTTCCAGGGATTTCTGGTAAGCCTCGACGGCGCCCGCCAGATCGCCCTGCGAAGAGCGGATGTCACCGAGCAACATCCAGGTCTGCTCGAAGCCTTCATCCACTTCCAGCGAGGTGGAGATTGTCTGGCGGAATTTCAGGTCGTCGCCCAGGTCGATGGCGTAAAGCTGCGCTAACTCGTTCCAGATGATGGGGTTGTTGGGGCTGAGCGTCAGCGCGATTTTGTAATTTTCCTCAGATTGCTGCAACAACTTCTTATACTGCGCGGCTAATTTGGTTTGTTGCTCGGTCGTCAGCCCCTCGGTGCGCATTTCGTTGGCGATGCGCGCGGCCCACGATTTGTAGAAACGCGCCAGGTTTGCGCTGTGGTCGGTGTTGAGGGGGTTGATCTTGCGCGCGTGGTTGAGAATTTCCTCGGTCTTGAGGAAGATCGATTCGCGTTGTTCCGGCGCTGTCTCGGCCGGCAGACCCTGTGCCAGTTCCAGATAGGCTTTACCCAGGAAAAGGTTGTAATAATCTTCGCGTGGGGCGTACTCCAATGCCTTTTCATAGTGCGCGATGCCGATCTGTTTTTCATTGGCGTTATTGCTGCTGGCAAATACCCCACCCTGTTTGTAGATGATGTCCGCCCTTACGAGGTTGTATCCGGCGGGGGTGATGAGTGTGACAATGCTTATCACCAACAGTGTGATGAAGATCAAAGGACTCCAAATCTCTCCCACCCGACGCGGGAGTGGCTCTTCCCACAGTAACGCCAGTCCGGCCAACGCCATCATCGTGAAAATCAGGCCGTAATAGCGGGTTATGAGGGCAGCCAACTGCACAGCGATGCCGACGATGCCGCTGCTCAGGCTTTCCAGTGACGTTTGATTGATTTTTGTGCCGGCCACAGTCAGATTGGCTTGATGTGCCGCCAGGATGCTGCCAAAAATCAACAGCCCCATCAGCGAGATGACCGCATAAATGGCAATCGCCATGCCCCAACGGGTGCCGTGTTCTTCGGCGAACAGCCCCTCGCGGTCGAACTCGCTCAGTCCGATCACCCCAAACAGCGCCCACGTAAAGATGAAGATCATCAGCGCGCCGTAGGCTGTGGTTCTCTCTGGATGATATTTTACCGTGAGCGAGTTGGCAAAGATTTGGCTGGCGCTGGTCAGGCGTTCTGGATTGTTGATGAAGTCGAAGGCCAGTGTTCCCAGCAGGAAGGTCGCCACAAAGCTCAAGGCCAGCACTGCCGCCAGCCATGCCGGCAGCTTGCTCTGTTTGCGGCGTGCGCGCGTGGTACGCTGTAGCCGCCTGGCCTGTGCCTCAGAGACCGGCGTCTTTGCCGCTTCCACCTTCACGGGAACGATGTCCGGCACCCACTCCAGACCAAGGACGACCAACAGCCCGGCAAACGCCCAGAAGGTGGTGCGGGTCGAGGCGATGGCGATCCCGAAGTTGATTTCGACGAAATGCGCAATCACCCCTGCCAGCAGGCCGATGATTAGCAGGGTGTGCGGATGTGGCTGCGGATTTTGGCTTTTGGCTTTTGGGTTTTGGATTTCAGATGAGAGGTCGGCGGATGATAAGGAGGTATTTTCCGTTGCTTCTGTAGCGCCTGCGGCGAATTGGGCGCGGAAAGCGTCCACTGTGATGTAGATCATTGTGCCGACCAAAACGCCCAGGGGAATGGCTACGGCGAAGAGATAGGCGCCTTCCAACCGCCACGCCAGGATGAAGAAGACCAGGGCGCTAATTCCCATGAGGCCGATGTACAACCAAAGCTGTCTGCGCGTGTTGAGCAACCCCAGCCAGCGCAGCCCCCAATAGAAGAAGCTGCCGAATGTGAATAGATACACGGCCAGTCCCACGACGCCGGTAATGATGATGGAGTCCAACGTCTCATTGTGCGAACGATCTGGTGAGGCCGTGCGGGATTCGTAGTGCCCCAGTTCCGCCGGGTAGAAGGAGTTGTACGCCACGTACATCGATTCCGGGCCATAGCCGATCAGCGGGCGGAGGAAATTCAACGTATCCTGGCTGCCGTCCGGGAATTTGATCGGCGCGTGTGGCTTGATCAACTCCACCGCGCCTTGCCAGATCAGACCACGCACCTTGCCGGTGCCACTTTGCAGTTCGGTGATTGTGGTCAAACGGCGTAGTTGTTCGACTTTGCGCACCTGAGTTTGTATGGGGCCGGGGACGTTGAACAGCAGCAGCAACGCCGCCGCCGCCAGCCCCACCGTTCCCCAGCCGATCCATAACCAGCGCCAGCCTTTGCGCTCGACGACGCAGTAGAGCCACGCGCCGCCGAAGGTCAACACGGCCAATCCGCCGCCCACGTAGACCCCGATTTTGCCCTTGAGCACCAACACCGCCAGCGCCGCCAATCCTCCGGCGACGGCGCTTATTCCCAGGCCAAAGCCCGCCCCCTTCAAAATATCCATGCCGGGCTTAGCCAGATCCGCTTTTTCGCCCAACGCGCGCCGTTGCAGCATAATCAGCGCCAGGTAGGGAAAGAGTACTCCTGCGGCCACGAGACCGAGCCACGGGCCGCGGCTCTGCGAATACCATATCGTGAGCAACTGCACAGCAATGATGAAAATGTAGCCCGAAGCACGCAGGATATCGCTCACGCGCACCTCTTCACGGCTCAGGATGTCATTGAAGCTCTGGATGATGCGTGCCGCCGTCAGCGGAACGATCATAATGAGGTAGGCCGCCACGAAGATGGCGTTACCCATATTCGAGGCCACGCGCGAGGTAACATCCCCGGCCCAGGGCAGTGGATCCAGGCCGTTGTGTTGGATGATGCCGTAAAGCGAAATCGGCAGACTGTTGAGAATGAGCACGGTCACCAGCCGCGCCAGTTGCGGGCGCGTGCGCAAACTGGTGACGATGGCAAAGAAGAGCACCAGATAGCCAAACAGCGTGTACGTGCCTTGCAAGCGTTGGTAAGAGCCGACGAAGCTGGTGTAGCGCACCAATGAGAAGATGGAGCTGATCAGATAAATCCCCATCGTTGCCAGCGCGGGTAGCACCATCGGCGTGCGCCAGGAAAAGCGCAGTGGCTTTTGCTTGTGCATGATTTGCTCGAACAGGCGCACCAGCCACAACACGGCCATCACGGTTGCCAGGATGCGCAACGTGGTCAACTTATCGGGTTCAAAGACCCGGCTCGAATAGACGTTGAAGAAGACCGGGGTGATGGTCACGCCGATCAGCCAACCGGCTTCCAGGGCGCGATCGCAGAACGCGCCAAAACGAGATGATGGCGCAGCATGCTGCGCTGTAGATTCAGGCGTTGTTACACTATGCATGACGATGCTCCTTGAACCACAGGATAGTCTGACGTAAACCCTCTTCCAGAGAGGTCGTTGCCCGGAAACCGAGTATTTCTGCCGCACGCGTGACGTTTGGCAATCTCCGGGGTGTATCTTCAAAAGCCACGCCATAAGCCTGGGCGTAGGGCACGTGGATGATGTCTACGTCTGCGCCTACGCTTTCCCGAATCTGGGCGGCCAATTCATTCATGGTGATTTCGCGTGGATTGCCGATGTTAAACGCCTGTCCGGCGCTTTCTGGCGTTTCCATCGCTGCGATGGTACCGCGTACTGTATCGGCGACGAAGGTGAACGCGCGCGTTTGCTGTCCATCCCCATAGACGGTGAGCACCTGACCATCCAGCGCCTGGTTGATGAAGCGGGCGATGACGCTGCCATAGCCACGCGGATCCAGTCGCGGCCCATAGGCGTTGAAGTAGCGCACAGCAGTCGCCGGCAATCCCTCCTGGCGAGAGTACGCAAAGGCCATGTGCTCATCCAGCAATTTCGAAATCGCGTAAGACCAGCGCGGCACCGACGTTGGGCCGAGCACCGTCACATCCTCTTCGGCGAACGGCACCCCGGCGGATTTGCCGTAAATCTCTGAACTGGAAGCCAGCACCACCTTGCACCGCTGCGCACAGGCTGCTTCCAGAATCGTCTCCGTTCCCCTGACGTTGACCTGCATCCCGTGCAGCGGATTTTCGACCACGTATTTCACGCCGACGACGGCTGCCAGATGGTAGATACCATCCACCTGGGCGACGAGTTGTTTGACCAATGCCTTGTCGAGGATGGAGCCTTCGACGAAGTGGAAGTGGGGATGGGCAAGCTGATGGGCGAAGTTTTGCGGCTTGCCGACGGACAGGTCGTCCAGTACAGTAACAGTGTGTCCGGCTTCCAGAAGTGCATCCACGAGATGCGATCCGATGAACCCCGCACCTCCTGTCACCAAAAATTTTTGTCTATTCATAAAAAATGCCAGAATAAATTTCAGGATATAGAATCGATAGCTATCATACACCACTCAGGCGAAACGGCAAGTTTAGGGGACTAACAACACCGCGATATCGTTCACGTTTGTCCCTGTTGGTCCGGTGCGTAGCAGTGCGCCGACGGCGTCGAGCAGCGGGTAAGCATTGTTATCGGCCAACGTAGCGGCAGGATCCCACCCTGCCGCCCGCGCAAGTTCGGCTGTGCGACCGTTGACAATAGCGCCGGCGGCATCGGTGGGGCCGTCCGTTCCGTCGGTTGCCAGAGCCAGCAGTGTTACATCCGGCAGCCCCTCCAGCGCCAGGGCCGCTGCCAGCGCCAGTTCCTGATTGCGGCCTCCTTTCCCCTGCCCACGCACCGTCACCGTCGTTTCCCCACCCCAGACGAGACACGCCGGCGGTTGCACCGGATCGCCGTGGGCGCGAATACCCTTCGCCAGCGCCGCCGTGACTTTGGCGACCTCGCGGGCCTCGCCTTCCATAAACGTCGTAAGCAGCAGTGTGTTGTAGCCCAGGCGCTGCGCCTCGGCGACGGCTGCCTGCGCTGCTAACCGGTTCGAGCCGATGATGACGTTGCTGACTTGGGCAAACGCAGGATCGCCGGGCTTGGGCGTCTCTGCAATGCGTCCGGCTATCCCTGCGGCGAGATGCGTTGATACCGCGGACGGCATCCGTTCGGCGAGGCTGTACCGCGCCAGGATAGCTTGCGCCATCGCATACGTGGTTGGATCAGGGGCGGTGGGGCCAGAGGCAATGACATCGAGGGGGTCGCCGACCACGTCGGAGAGGATCAGCGCGACGACGGGAGCGGGCTGGGCCAGCCGCGCCAACTGTCCGCCACCGAGCCGTGAGAGGTGTTTGCGCACGGCGTTGAGTTCGCCGATGGTAGCACCCGCGCGCAAGAGACCCTCTGTGATGGCTTGCAGGTCCGTCAGCGAGACGCCGTCTACGGGCGCGGGCAACAGCGCCGAAGTGCCTCCCGATAGCAAGAGCAGCACCCGATCGCGGGCGGTGGTGGTGGTCAGCAGCGTGATGACGGCTTCAGCCGCTGCCAACCCGGCGGTGTCGGGGACGGGGTGTCCGGCTTCGATGACACGCAGCGTCTCTGGTAGGGTGTGCTGCGCAGCGTGCCCGCTCTTCGTCACAACGATGCCGCTGAGTGGCGCGTGCCCCAGCGCATCGACTGCTGCCTGCGCCATCGGGACTGCTGCTTTGCCTGCCGCAATGACGATGATTCGCGCCACATCATCCATCGCCCACGAGACGCCGCCGAGGTGCAGCGTGTCTCCCCTGTGGCTGATGTGGCGGCGGACGGCGGGATAGGGATCGACGGCGCGCAACGCCGCCGCCTGAATCAGACTGAGATGGGCGTGGCGTATTGACATCACGGGCGCATGCTGTTCAGTGCATACGACGCGGCATCCTCCGGCGTTTTGACTTCGGTGTTGAGGATGGCGGTCAGTCCGATTTGCAGCGCGCGGCGCACCGGTGTATCGATGCTGGGGGGCAGGCTGGGCACGGCATTGTCGAGCAGTTGTTTGAGGAAAGCCGTCTGTTCTGGCAGCAGATTCCAGAGTTCGATGGCATGGAAACGGGTGGGAAGTGTGCGTGTGGCGCGGGTCAGATCGGCTACCTGCTCTGGCGTGGTCAGCCATTCCAACAGCTTTTGCGCAGCGCCTTGACGATAGGGGTCTCGACTTACCATCGCCATCGACCACACATGGCCAATCGTGATGGGATTCCCGTTCGGCGTCGGTATCCACCCCGGCAAGCTTCCTTCAAGCGGCGCACTCCAATATAGTCCGGCAGGGACCACGGTCAGGTGACCGTTCCCTTCCTGGTAGAGTTGCCAGCATGCGGTCGCATTAGCCAGGTTCGAGACGCGCTCGACATCGATCAACTTCTGTTCGACCATTTCGGTCACAAAGCGATAGAGCTGTTCCAGTGCCGCGCGGTCAAGTTTGGGTTTACCGTTTTCGTCGCTGGTTGTGCCTCCCGCACCGATGTAGGCGGCCAGTATCATATCGCTTGCCAGCCCGTCGGTCGGCGCGGCTGGAAACAGCAGCGAATAGTTACCGGTCAAGATGGTGGTCCACGAGAGTGGCGGCGTAGCCCCGATTTTCTGGCGGTACGCGGTCTGCTCGGCGGTGATGATGAAAGGCATGCCATACGTGGTTGTGATGCCGGGGTCCGCGATCCGGACGAGGGGGAAGAAATCCGCCGTTTGTACCACCGTGGCGTCCAGCGGTTGCAGATAGCCTGCGTTTGCCGCCGCGCGTAGATCATGTTCGCTCAAAACGATTACATCCGGCAAGACGGATGGTGCGGCAGCATAGGCCGTGCTGAGCATATTGTACAGTCCGCCCGCCCCGGTCGCTTTTTTGACGATGATTTGCACCTGAATGTCCGGCTGGATCAACGAAAACTGTGCCAATTGCTCGTGGAAGATGGCGCCGCCCGTTGCATCTTCGTAGGGGCTGAGAAAATCAGGTACCCACAACGTTAAGGTGGCGATACTCGGCAAGGGGGTCGCCGTCGGTGTGGGCGTTGGTTCTGGCGTCGATGTGGGTGAGGCTGTCGGTGTGGGTGAGGGCGGCCCCCCCGACACCGGTAGCCATGCACATCCACTGCATGCGATGGTCAGCACAATCCCCAACAAACCAAAACGTAGAATTTTCACACCGCGCCTCCTTCGAGAATAGTCGCGTAGTCGTTAGTCTCAGTAGATCCAATGTTGGCTTTTTGGTTATAAATCCGTTCAATCCGTTGACATATTCCCGGTGTAAATCCGTTAGAATCCGTTCAATCCGTTGACGTATTCCCGGTGTATGCCTGCACAGCGGTGTAAATCATCCGCAGTTGGAACTCCGGCGTGACGTAGGCGTAGTAGTCCTGGTAATTGCGCAGCCTGGCCGGCGTGCGCAGCATCCACATGGCGACAACCGGACACCACGGCCACTCTTCCGCCGCCCAGGTGTATGCGTCCAGCGTGTATTGGATGCGCTGCCCCGGCTTGACGGCCCATGTCCAACGCGGATGATCGTTCCAACCGGCTTCCGTCACGTAGATGGGCTTTCCGGCGTCGCCGTGGGCATCCATAATTTCACGCAGCAATTCAACGCGCCGGAAGTTGATAAGCTTGGGATCGGGCGGCGTCTCCGGTGCGAAACCTAACCCATAAGCGTGCGCCGCGAGCGCGTCGAAGTAAGCCCCGCCGCCGGCGGCATACATCGCCTCAAGATAGAGCAGATCGTTTAGCCCGGCCGGGCTGCCCACCGGCTCCAATGTCGGCGCGAGCGCGCCGCCGAGCACGATGATGTCGGGATTGGCGGCGTGGGCGGCAGGATAGACGACACGCAGCAAGTCGACGTAGGCTGCCGGATCGACGGGCCGATAGCCCCATTCGAAGCTCAGGTTCGGCTCGTTCCAGATGATAATGTGCTGCACATCCTCTTTGTACCGCGCCACAAAGACGGCGACGAAGTTGGCGAAGTCGACGTAGCCTTCGGCGTCGAGGTAGGTAAACGTCGTTTCCAGTTCCTGGGGATCAGGCCGTGCCCAGGCCGGTGTCATTCCCAGGCGCGCGATCACCGTGAGACCCTGGTTGCGGGCATGGCGGATCACCATGTCGGGGTGCGTCCAGTCGTAGCGCCCACGTTCTGGCTCGTAATAGGCCCAGGGGAAGTATTCGACAATCCACGGCGCGCCCATTTCCCGCACCAGCGCCAGCGAGCGTTGAATTTTCCATTCCTCTACTTCGTCGGTCAACCGTGTGTGAATCCCCACGACCGTGTTGGACGTGTGCACCTGTTGCTGAGGGGGCATCGTCACCAACACGCCCGGTGGGCGCACGCCCCACACGATGATGAACAGCAGGGCAGCCCATGGCCACCCTTCCCCAATCCACCCGCGCGCGCGGATGGCAAACTTTCGGCCCACCTCCTGTATCTTTTCCATAGCCTTGCGCGTTCCATTATACCCGATGTAGAACAGTTGATAACTTACCGTGGGGCATGTAGCGTGCGTCGCCAACTTGCGTATAATTGGCCGTATGGACGAAAGCGATACACTGCAATCAGCACAATTCATCCAACGCCTGGCAGATCGGTTGGCGAGCGGCCCTTTGCCGGGTGTGGCGGCGCAACGGAAGATGTCCTCCGTCGAGCGCCGTTGGGCGCCTGACGCCGCAGAGTTGCCCACGTTGCGTAAGTCGGCGGTGTTGGCGCTGCTGCATCCTTCTCCCGCAGGGCTGGCGCTGCTGTACACCCTGCGTCCTTCACGCCTGGCGCATCATGGCGGGCAGGTCAGTTTCCCCGGCGGTGGTATGGAAGAGGGGGATGTCTCGCTGGCGCATACGGCATTGCGCGAGACCGCCGAAGAACTGGGGATGACGACAGCGGATGTGCAAATCTTAGGTCCGCTGACGCCGTTGTTTATCGAGTCGAGCCGCAATCTGGTGCACCCGTTTGTGGGTTGGATTTCGGGGCTGCCTTCGCTCAACCCGGATATCGGCGAGGTGGCGGAAGTCCTCGCGGTGACGCTGCAAACGTTGGCGGATCCGGCGACTGTGACGACGTGCGTGCGGGAAATCAACGGGCATCCCCGTAGCTTCCCCAGCTTCTACATTCCCCCGCATCACATCTGGGGGGCTACGGCGATGATGACGAGCGAGTTATTGGCTATTGTCGCGCAGGTTCGCGGCGTGGATTTCCGCGCGGATGCACCCGCACCACCCGACCGACAAGATCGTATTCCAGCGCATCGGTGATTTTGACCGTGACCAGCCGGTTGGGGCGCAACTCTTCGTAGATCAGGACGACGCCATCGATTTCCGGCGCGTCGCGGTACGAGCGCCCCACGGTCACACCGTCGCCGGTCCCTTCCAGGAGCACATCCAGCCGTTTGCCGATGAAGGTTGAATTTTTGCGGCGCGAGATGCTCTGTTGGGTCAGCATCAGCGCCTCGCGGCGTTCCTCTTTGGCCTCCGGCGGAACGTCATCCGGGAGTTGCGCCGCGGGCGTGCCGTTCTCGTGTGAGTAGGTGAAGACCCCCACCCGGTCGAAGCGCATCGCATTGACGAAATCCAGCAGGGTGAGGAACTGGGCTTCGGTTTCGCCGGGGAATCCCACGATGAAGGTGGTGCGCAGGGCTACGTCAGGGATGGCGGCGCGCAGGTCTTCAATAAGGCGGCGCACACTGTCGATGTCGTCTGGCCGGCGCATCCGCCGCAACACCTCGGGGTGGGCGTGCTGCAGCGGGATGTCGATGTAGGGGAGCACCTGTGGCGATTGGGCCATCACGTCGATCAGGCGGGGCGTGACGAAGCCGGGAAACGCGTAGAGCAGGCGCAGCCAGGGCACGTCGGGGATTTCCACGAGCATCTGCTCCAGCAAGTGCGCCAGGCCGTCTTGCAGCCCCATATCGCGCCCATAGTAGGTCACATCCTGGGCAATGAGGTTGATTTCCAGCACGCCGAGTTCCTGCAATTGGCGGGCGTCGTCAAGCACGGCGCTGATGGGGCGGCTGATCGCAGCGCCTTTGATGGCCGGAATCGCGCAGAACGCGCATGTGCGGCTGCACCCCTCGGCGACTTTGAGGAACGCCGACGGCCCGGAGATGACGAATCCCGGCGCGCCGGCCGCTTCCGGCAAAGTAACGGGGGTGTGGGCGATGCGTTTGAGCGGCGGCGTTTCGCGCGCGGCAAACAGGCTATCGGCCACGGCGACAATGTCGTTCCAGGTGCGCGTGCCGAGCACGGCGTTCAATTGGGGAATGGCCTCTAGCAGCGCGTCGGGTTCACGCTGCGCCCAACACCCTGCGGCGACAAGGCGTTGTTCGGGTCGCAGCCTGGCGGCCAGGTCGCGCATCGTCTGCAGCGATTCCTGGCGCGCCGCCTCGATGAAGCCGCACGTATTCACGATCAGGATGTCCGCTTGTTCGGCGTCGAGGGTGGGCGTGTAACCGGCGCGTTGCAGCAAAACGGCCATGTTGCTGGAATCGACGGTGTTCTTCGGACACCCCAATGAAGCGATATAAAAGCGAAAGGGGCGCGCGTCGCCCCTTTGGATGTCTCCTGTGGTATGGCGCACCATTAGTTCTCCAGGGGAACCTCACCGAGGGGATTCCAGGCGCGGCGCACGACTTCGCCGGGGCCGCCCAACGTTCCCCAGTCTGTGCCGTTGATGTAAATCTGGAAAGCGCCCGCGTTGCCCGTGGCGACGATCAACATTTCCTCGGCGGATGTTTCGAGCATCTGTCCTGGCCCGGCGGTGCCTTCGAAGATCGTCCTGGCATCGGCCGTGACCCTTACCCAGGCATGTTCGTTGGCCATCAGTCGCAGATACACCCGTCCATCGATCGAGGGGATAAAGGTCAGCGGGGTTGCCGGTGTGCCTGGCGTGGTTGCCGCACCGGACGGCTGTACCTGCGTCGGGGCGGGGGTAGATGGGCCGTCGCTCTTCTCGGCGCGACTGGCGATTTGCAACCAGATAAAACTGCCGCCTGCCACAATGATGAAGAATCCCAGCGCGACGAGCAGGAGTTGGAAAACGAAGCTGGGAATCCGCGCGCGCGGCGAAGCCGCCTCTTCCGCTTCGGTGGGGGGCGGGGAGAAAACCGAAGGCCGGTTGACGATGGGCGCTTTGGGTTCTGGGGCGGCGCTGCTGAATGTGCGGGGTTGCATCGGGCGCCCCTGGATTTCGGCGTCGTAGCGCGCCAGCGCCTCTTCCACCGGAAGATTGAGATACCGGGCGTAATTGCGCAGGAATCCGCGCGCCTGGATTTCGCCCGGCAGCGCCGCGTAGTCACCCATTTCTAACGCCTGAAGATAACGTCGGCGGATGCGCAGCGCCTTCTCGACGTCGGACAGCGAGATTTGACGTGTTTCACGGGTGCGGCGTAGCCACAGCCCCAGGCCGTCGCTCATCATTCCTCCGTTTCGATAACCACGTGAGCTTGC
Organism: Chloroflexota bacterium; assembly: GCA_019873725.1. Lineage (GTDB taxonomy): Bacteria > Chloroflexota > Anaerolineae > B4-G1 > SLSP01 > DSWT01. The sequence goes on from JAIOAS010000077.1 coordinate 17,155, forward strand.
GTGTGGATGCCGCCTTCAAGTTTGATGTCGACGGTGTGAGTTCCAAGATCGCGCAGTGGGCGTTCCAGGACAATCCAGTGCTTGTCGAAGGGTATGTTGAGCGCGTGTCCGATCTCCGAGGCAACGTCGGCTGAGGTGATAGAGCCGTAGAGCCGGCCGGTTTCTCCTGCTTTGGCCCTAAATTTGAAGGTCTTGGCTTTGATTTGCTCGGCGATGTGCTGGCTGCGCTCACGGATGCGATCCTCGCGTGCCTTTTTGGTCTCGGCAAAAACCTGCGCGGCTTTGATATTGCTGTCTGTAGCGGGCGCGGCTAATCCTTTGGGGAACAGGTAGTTGCGCGCGTAACCGTCGGACACGTTTTTGACTTCGTTAGCTTTTCCCAGTCCTGGCACGTCACGTTTCAAAAACACTTTCATACTGGCCTCCCGGCAATGTGTCTGTCGTCAATTTGGGCGTTTGTCCCTGCCTCTCCCCGTAATAGTAACCGAAATTGGCTAAAGCGCAATAAAGCAAGTCGGATTTAAGCAGGGGCTAGACTACAAAAGTCTCACGAGGTACAGTTGAGACTTTTGTGGTCTCAACCATTGCGCTCCACCCTTCGCCTGGGGCAGGGACTGCGATCGTGTTTCACGTGAAACATCAACGCAAAAGGGGCGACTGAGCCGCCCCTTTGTCTGGCCCAGGTGATTTGGCTTATCCCAGCAGACGCGCCTGTAGATTCATCAAGAATCGGGAGAATTTCTGTTTTGCTGTGGGTTCGGTGACGATCTGGAGGCCGGCCTGGTAAGAAGCCAGCCCTTCCTGACGCCGTCCAGATTTGAACAGCGATACCCCCAGCGCCATCAAGATTTCGCCCTGGTTCTGCCGGTCGCCGAGTTCCGCAAAGATGCTGGCGGCCGTGTTCCGCGCCTCGATCGATTCGTCATATCGCTTCAGGCTTGCGTAGATGGCGCCTAGATTGCCGAGGGCTTTCGCTTCACGGGATTTGTCGCCGGCGCGGGCAAAGATACGGCGTGCTTCTTCGAGAGATTCCAGGGCTTCCTCCCAACGGTTTTGCTTGCGGCGAATGATGCCGATGTTGTTGAGCATCTCGCCTGCTTCGATCTCGCGGCCCTCTTCGGTGAAGTGCTCCAGCGCCTCGCTAAAACGCTGCGCGGCTTCATCGTATAGCCCTTCCTGGAAGAGCCGCAGCCCTTCATTCTGTAACTCGTCGGCGGTTGGTGTGGCCATGGTTCCTCCCCCTTAAAAGGTGATTTCCAAAATACCCTCGGCGATGGCACGGAGCGCACCGGCCGGCATCGCAGCGAGCTTCATCGCCAGCTCCAGATAGCTTCGATTGATCGGCTTGAGGACGAACTCACGGATGTCGGCAGGCAGTTCTTTGAACAATTCAAATTGGTCTTGCAATAAATGCCATTTGCCGATATCGCTGTCCTTATCCAGGAAATAGCTAAGCGGGACATTGAGCGCCCGGCACACTACTTCCAGTTCAGCCACCGAGATCGGGCGTTTGCCAAACTCGTAGGCTACAATGGTTTCCAAAGGACATTCCAGCATTTCGGCGAGGTCTTGTTGGGTGCGGTTCGCTTCGCTGCGCAGTTGACGCAGCCGCGCGCCTACAATTCGATGGCGCAACATCAGATACAGTTTGGGGTCGGGCAGTTTCTTGTCCGCCTGGATATCGGCTGCCGTCTCGGTGCTTCGGATGGCGCTCAGGGGCACGTCGAGAAAACGGGTCAGGAGTTCTAACTCTGGCAATGAGATGGGTTTGCTGCCTTCCTCGTAGGCGATCAGCGTTTCTGGCGCTATGCCCAAGATAGCGGCACATTCCTCCGGCGACATCCGCGCCTGGTCACGCACACTCTGGAGCAACGCTCCGATGATCCGACTCCGCAGCTCGATGATCTCTTGGTTTGGCATATTGACTCCTTGTGTTGCTTCCGATGCGGCCGTGTTCTATGTTCATTATAGCATAGTCCACAAATGAGAAAAGTTTGCGGACAATTATCCCCTGATCGGTTTGCGCTTTTGCGTTTGTTGTTTTTGCACAGCTTGCGCTGCGCCGCGAAAGCGTGCAGGATCGGCTATCTGACGGCGAGCGGGGCGCTGCAAACCGGGATGGATGAGCTGTTGCACCTTTTCGAGCATCGCCGGGGTCAACGCGTCGGGGCGCAACGCCAGGCCAAGCGCGTAGTTCGACGCCGCCAGCGCCCACACCCACTCTTTGCGCATCGCGTCAGCCTTGGAGTGGTAGGCGCGTTTGTCCCACGCTTCGGTGGAGTGCTCGGCGTCTTCGTAGATGGTGTTTAGCGCCGTCCCCACAACCGCCAGCAGGTCGTGCGCCAGGGCTTGATCCTTCGGCAGCACTTCCGGCAAATGGATCAGCAGAATCTCCGCTACCACCCGCATTTGTTGATTTCGTTCTTTCGTCGGCATGATTCCCTCAAATTTGCATGGATAGGTAAAAACGTTACCACAGGCCATACCAAAGTCAAGCCAGGTATGTGCTAAACCGGCAGAACATGGTACAATGTTGGTAGCTCCACAGTTAATCGTGGTCAGGCGCACCACCGGGCGACCAGTTCCCGGGTCGCTTTGGAGGGGCGGCCCCGGCGTTTGGGAGGTGTCCAGCGCGGGGGCGGCACT
>JAIOAS010000078.1 GCA_019873725.1 Chloroflexota bacterium
TGCGGTAAAAAAAGCCGTCCGGCAAGTTCAAACTCTCGTTGACCAGTACAATAATCTGCTAAATCTGCTTAATCTGCTGACAGGAATAAGGAAATTTTACCGTGCGCCTAGTATAGTCATTAGTCGGGTAGTCGTTGGTCGGGTAGTCGTTAGTCCGGTAGTCGTTAGTCGGATAGTCGTTGTGGGAAAGGCTTTCGACTATGTGACTATGTGACTATCTGACTATGTGACTATCTGACTATATGACTACCTTGTAAGAATGTCGATCAACGCACTGATGCCGATAGCGCCGGCGCCGACAGCACCGGCTTTGAGCGCGTAGGCCGTGCGCTTGTCCAGCCCCTTGCGTTCAGACTGGATGATCGTCTGCGCGACCTGCATGTCCATCCCAGCGGTCAGCCGATTATCGAAATAGCCCCGGCTGGTGTTCAGGCCCGCCAGGACGGCGGGCATTGCAGTGAGCAGAGCCACGATGCCTGCCCAGAACATACGCTCGCTCCATGCCACATTCGTGCAGCGTGTGCCGAACAAGCACGAGATACTGACGACACTGAAAAGACCCAAATCGACGAGCAGGACGATGCCGAGGAAACGGCCGATACTCACTAACGCTTTTTTGACTTTTTCCACAGGTGTGCCTCCACAGTCGTATTTATCTCCCTTAAGCATTCAGATATACATGTTGTATAGTTCCGCTGCCAACGGGTATAAACAGGATATTGTTTGTTCGATAGCTATGCAGATAATTTGGCCAAACTTAGCAAAGATTCAGTTTTGACTACTTCATATTCTAGAGCAGTTTTACCCAATCCATAGTCTCCTTCGATTAAGAGAAATTTAGGAGTTTTAAGAGCGATCACTGATCCGAAAAGTTGCTCCATTCGTTTTAACTCAGATTCACGATTTATGAGAGGTGGTTTTTCATTTGACATTTGAGTCAACATAATGACATCTCCTTTTAAGTGTATCATGAGAAACGGGTTTATTGTCTATTGAAATTTGATTTCTGCAAGCTCATTCTTTCACACGTGTTATAATGCCCTCGATCCTGAAGCCATTGTGACGACTCAACGTAAGTGGTGTAGATTGAGGGCTGACTGACTGCCACGCACGGCGGCTGCTTGCTGTGCTCTGCGAGCAGGGTGGATGTCAGTCTGTGATGACGGGGGCATGATCAGAGTCACTATGAGATCAGAAACGATGCAAATTACCCTTGTGCTTAGCGCTGTGCTGGTGGGGTTTGTCCTGTTGATCTGGCTGGGATTACATATTCGCCCCGCGCCGTTCGCGGCGTTTCCTTAGGTGCCGGGCGTGATCGAAACCGTTCCGCTGTCTGCTGGTCTGCCCACGCCTGTGGAACGGCTTTACCATCAGGTTTACGGCGATTGTCTGCCGCTGCTCACCTTGGCGGTACTGAGCGGACGGGGCACGTTGCGCCCTGTGATGGGGCTCACGGTATTCTCCTCACGCTTTCGCTTCACGCACAGCGCCGGTTGGGATTACCGGCACGATCTCGAAGCCACGCTGTTCGGTCGGCCGTTGGCCAAGGGCGATGAGCACTTTTGGGGTGGCAAGGGCCATCTGGATTTGGGGCCGAGGGGGGGGAGTGAGGAACCGCACGAGGATCAGGCAGGCAATCTGGGAGTGTGGGCCGAGTCGGTCCGGTTGCCTACCATTTTTTGCAGGATGTGTTGATTTTCTCGTTTATAGCGATTAAACTTGTTCCTGAATAAGCCCCGGCACAATTTTGGACGCGGATTCGCGCAGATTTCCGCTGATTTCCTGAAATAATCTGCGTGAATCAGCGGAAATCTGCGTTCTAATCACACCTGGCGTTATTGGGGAACAACTTTATTGACTCGGTCACGCCGGGGGCGGGTGAGCGGACTTACCACACTTGCAGCGGGTCGCTCAATTCATCTGACGATGCGCTCTTGGTGTCCGGCTCCGGCGTTGGCTCCGGCGGGGTGCCGGGCTGTGCGGTGCGTATCCGGTCGAGCATCTCGCGTATTTTGATGTTGAGTTGCTCCAACGCAGAAAGCACTTGCGGACGTACAGTCTCCACGGTCTGCTTGCCGGCGGTAGCAGCAGAGGCTACGGCTTTTTCTGCCTCCTGGCGGAACTTCTGGCCTTCCGGGGAGTGAGCCGCATCGTCCACTGCCTTGGCGATGGCGCCGGCCATTTTCTCCAGTCCCACGCGCATCTGCTGCAAGAATCCCTGTGTCGTTTCGTCCTTCAACGCTGAGTTGAAAGCCGCCGCGATGCTCTCTCCCAGACGCGCGAATTGCTGCCCAACCTCACTCCAGGTATCCTGGGTCGAGGTCTGCCCGGTTTCCTCGGCCTGCTCGTAAAATTTGCGCTCTCCTTCAGACATCCTGTTACCTCCTCATACGTGGTGATGGTGCCAACTTTTTGTCTAGCCAGTGTGCATTTCTGGATATAATAGAGTAATACGATCTTTCGCCTGGAATGTTGCGTTTACATCGACACAGCCCCAGGGTTGTGTTGGACAGGGCAAAAGCCAGACACGCCACCGCGCTCCCCGATAATGCGACTTTCTGCCTCACCGGATCGTATTGTGCTATGAATCGTGCAAAAGGAGGGCGAAATGACCAACAAAGTTTTGATCGTCTACGCAACCTGGACGGGAGCCACGCGCGGTGTTGCCGAAGCGATGGCAGAAACGCTGCGCGCGCAAGGCGCAGATGTGGATGTGATGCGCGCCAAAGCAGCGCGCGACCTCGGCGGGTATGGCGCGGTGCTGGCCGGCGTGTCGATTCACGCGGGGCAACTGGCGGGTGAGGCTACACGTTTCATTCAACGGCATCGCCAGGCGCTGTCGAAGCTGCCGGTGGCTTATTTCATCGTCTGTCTGGCCGCGTGCGAGGATACGGAAGAGAACCGCCAGTCCGTACAGGGCTACATCAGCAAGCTGCGCCAGGTTGCGCCGGAGGTCGAGCCGGTGGATGTCGGCGTTTTTGCCGGCGCGGTGCTGAACGATACCCCGGAATTCAAACGGCTCTTTCCCCTGATGAAAATCCCAATCGGCGGGATGGCCAGCAGCACCCCGGATCACCGTGACTGGGACGCCATCCGCGCCTGGGCGGAGACGGTTTACCACAAACTCGGATAAGATGTGGTGTTATTTGGAGTGATCGGGTTTGCGAACCATTACGAAAATTCCAGAGAAGTGGCACTTTGCCGTCGCGGTTGTAATTTTGACGACCGTGATGTTGTTGTCGAGCTGTCTCCTGGACGCAGATACCCCTTCGCCTTTTCCCAGTCCTTCTCCTGATGCGACATCGATCACGGCGTCCCCTAATCCAACCGCGACTCGTCCCCTGCCATCGCCCACGCCTACGCTACAACCGACAAAGACGCCCAGCCCGACGGCGACATCCACGCTTCCATTGCCGACGCGCACCCCAAAACCAACGCGGACGCCCCGTCCAACCACGCAACCCACTGCGACCCTGACCCCGGTGCTTTTCCCCACCCTGGACGTGGCGCAGATGGAGACGTTCATTGCCGACCGGTTGGCCGACAACGGTGGGTGCGAACTGCCGTGCTGGTGGGGTATCACGCCCGGTGAGACAAGTTGGGAAATGGCGTTGCAACATTTTGCCGCACATGGCATCCAGGTCTTTGAGGACGGTGCGCTGGGGCTGCATTATCAAATCGGACGGTACCAGGGACGTCCAACATACACAGACTTGATGGAGGTCAATCTTGATCAGGCTGATGGCATAATCCGCCGCATCGAGGTTCGCAACAACGGCTATTACCCGGCATTACAAGCGCAATTTACGACTCTGTGGCAGCGCTATGCTTTGCAACCCGTGCTCGTGCGTCACGGCCCGCCAACACGAGTCTTTTTCGACATGACTATAGGCGCGCCCTGTATCGGCTCTGGAATCTTCCCCACTTATGATATGTGGGTCATTTATGATGATCAGGGCATAGCGATTCGTTATTCCGGCCTGCTGCTTTACGATCACGACACGTGGGCCGTGTGTCCAGTGTTCGGTCAGCGGAGAAGCATTGAGATTTCACTCTGGTCGGTGAAGGATGGGATAGCTCCTCCCGATTTTGCCGCCGGAGTGTACGATCCGGCGGGAGACTTCTCGGTCTACGGATTTCTTCCAGAATTGACCACGATGAGCACGCAGACGTTCTACGAAACTTTCCGGCAATCCGCTCCGCAAGCCTGTATCGAGATTCCCAGAACGCCTTACGAAGGTGAAGAGAGCGTGTCGCCGGACACGCCTGGGCTATCTCCTGCTGAAGAGAGCGCCTTGCTCGTGGACAGACTTCTGAACGCCCCGTGCGAGTTGCCCTGCTGGTGGGGGATCACGCCTGGCGTCACCGCTTGGGAGGATGTGCAGCGAATGTTTCTCTCCTACGGCAAGAGCGTATCCAGGGAATGGGAGAGCGCTGATTGGGGAACCCAACATAAAGTGGGGATTTTGGGTCGGCAAGGAACGTATCCTTTCGATTACGTGGTCGAGCACGTGTTCTATGAGAAGGACGGCATCGTAACGCTTATCGGCGTCCACGGGCATACACCGGGGTGGCCGGCAGACGAATGGCCCGCACCTCGATACTTCGCCCAGGACTGGAACCGGTATGCGTTGTCGCAGATTCTGGCGCGTTACGGCAAACCTACGCAGGTGCTACTCCACTATTGGTCAGAAGGCGACGCGCCTTATAGTCTGGGTTTGGTCTATGAGGATCAGGGCATCCTGATAGAGTACATGGGATTAGCTCACGGTGAGTACACCGAGGGCAACTATTATCCTGATTATGTGATTATGGATATCGGCGTTGCACACTTCACTGACATCAATATCTGGCTGCGCTCGCCAGCATCACAGAACAGTATGGAGGACGTTTTTCGTGCTGTTGGTGGCGGCTATCTGGGACTGCTGCCCTTTGTTTCGACACCCACACTGGAAGAAGCGACGGGAATGAGCGTCGATGCGTTCTATGAGGTCTTCCTGAGTCCAGAGGCTGAATTACATTTGAGGGCTGCCGGCAAGTTAGGTGACTATTATCCGTAGAGTCAGTAGATCGAAAATGTCAAAGACTACAAAAGTCTCAGCCGTTTGGGCGAGATGAAACCCATGACAAATTGAGGATGACGTGAGCCATGTCAGGAAAACTGGACGATTTGTATCGCTTGCAGAAGAAAGACGCTCGCCGAGCCGGCGCGGTACTTATCGCTGCTTTTCAGCGTGATCCGGTGTGGAGCGCGATCTTCGCCGGCGTGGCTCCAGAACAGCGCGTCGGCGCTTTTGAAACGCCGGTCCGCTATTGCTTGACATACGGCGAGGTCTACGCTCCTTCTGCCGCACTGGAAGGCGTCGCCGCATGGGTGCCGGGCGAACTGGCCGATATGACGCTCTGGCGGATGTTGGTGAGTGGCGCGATATGGTCGGCGATGAAGATGGACATGGCCGCGATGCGAAAAATGATGCCGGTCTTTGCGCCCATTGAGAAGGATCGGAAGGCTACGATGCGGGGGAAGCCCTATCTCTATCTCCTTGTCATTGGTGTGGCCCCACATTTTCAGGGACAGGGGTTCGCCGGAAAACTGTTGCGGGCGCTCATTGACAAAAGCGAACGGGCGGGTGTTTCTATCTATCTGGAAACCGAGACCGAGAGCAATGTGCGGATGTATGAGCATTTTGGCTTCGAGGTCGTCAAGGAGATTACCCTCCCCATCATTAACCTCCCGATGTGGGAATTGACACGTGAGGTGTAAGAAACGATGCTTGCGCGTATTTCAACCGTTTTCGAGTGTACCTCTGAGCAGCTCTGGGACAAGATCATCGAACCCCGATCGCTGCAATATGTCGCCGCGCCGCTCTTGCGTTTCGAGCCGTTGGTAGCTGGCGAACTGGATGGCGAGTGGAGCGTTGACAAAACCTATGCCGTGCGATTGTCTGCACTCGGTTTTATCCCTCTGGGCCAGCACCGGATCAAAATTGTTGCCATCGATAGAACGACAAATACCATCGAAAGCCAGGAAAGCGGTTCGCTGGCGCGTGTGTGGAACCATACCATTCACTTTCATCCGGTGGGGGCAGGTCAACTGCACTACACGGACGAAATTGAGATCAAGGCAGGACTGGTGACGCCATGCATCTGGACATTCGCGCATTTGTTTTATCGCCACCGCCAAAAGCGTTGGAAAAAGTTGATAGCCATGGATTGAGATAGAGTCCTGGGAAATGCTTGCGCCGGATCATCGTCTGGCGCTGCAAGAACGGCGGATTGTGGTCCGCCTTAAGCGATGCAGTAGGATTATTTTATACGAGGAGGGGGGATGTTGTATAAATTTTTGCTTCCCGGCATTACTTTTGTCTTGACGCTGGTTTTTGGCTTCTGGTTAAGCCATGTGGGCAAGCCGTACAACGGCCTTCTATTCAACATCCACAAGCTAATTGCCCTGGGTGCGGTTGTTGTTACAGTGATCCAACTGATCAAATTCCTCAAAGGCGTTGATGCGCTGGCGTTCATCATCGTGTTGCTTGTTGTGGCGGCGCTATGTGTGATTGCTTTGTTCGCCAGCGGCGCACTGATGAGTATGGACAAACTGGATTACGCGCTCATGCTGACCATTCATAGGGTCGCGCCGGTGGTGTTGGTCATTGCGATGGTGATCATTATGCTTAACCTCAAAGGCGTATGATCATTTTCCTGGCACAGCGCCATGCGGAAAAAACCATTATACGACTATCCAACTAACGACTACCCGACTAACGACTATCCGACTAACAAAAGGGAGAGTATCATGAAAGCATTGGTGGTCTACGATTCGGTTTTTGGCAATACGGAGAAGATCGCGCAGGCGATGGCGTCCGCGTTGGGTTGCGAGGCTCGCCGTGTCACCGCGGTGACGCCGGAGCAATTGGCCGGCCTGGATGCACTCATCGTTGGCTCGCCGACGCAGGCGTTTCAGGCGCTCAAGCCCGTCAAGGCATTTCTGAAGGGCATCCCGGCGGGGAGTCTCAAGGGTGTCAAGGTGGCCGGTTTCGACACACGTATGGACGTCAAAGAGGTGAACAATGCCGTTTTGACCGTGTTTGCCAGGGCCTTTGGGTACGCTGCTGAACCGATCGGCAAGCAGCTCGTCAAAAAGGGCGGAACGCAGGCTATGCCTCCGGAGGGCTTTATTGTTATGGGAGAGAAAGGCCCGTTGCGGGATGGCGAACTGGAACGCGCGGCGGCGTGGGCGGGGCAGCTCTTATGATTATTCTCGCTGATCGCTAAAAGCTGAACCCTTAACACACTTCGCGCACTTCGAACAGATAACCGCGCCCGCGCAGGGTATGGATGAAACGCGGGTGCGCCGGGTCATCCTCGATTTTGTGGCGCAGCCGGTGTAGGGGGGCGCGCAGCAGGTCACGGGCTTCGTGGACGGATAGCTCGACGCCTTGCAGATGCGCGCCGAGTTCTTGTGTAGAAACGACCCGCCCGGCATGGCGCATCAGGTACGTCAGGATCTCCAGCTCGGTCGGGGTGAGAGCAATGGCCTCTTCCGCGATGATTGCCAGCCCCTTGTGGGTATCCACGGTGAGACCGGGCGCTTGTAGAAACCGCTCGGCGGGCTTGGTTTCCGGTGAGGGGCCAGCGCCCACGACCATATCCGGCATGGTACCCGGCGGCGCGCTTTTCAGCGTCGCCAGCGCCCGTTCGAGTAACGCCACTGGGTCATCGGGCGGCACGCGCTGCTGCCGCGAGGCCAATCCGTTTTCCACCACACGCAAAATCTCCTGCACGGAACTGGGCTTGAAGAGGTAATCGAAGGCCCAATGTCGCAATGCCTGGATGGCCGAATCCAGTGTGGCGTAGGCAGTGATAATGATAAACACTGTATTGGGAGCATAAGGCCGTGCTGCCGCGAGCACGGCTGTGCCCGACATGCCGGGCATGTTTAGATCGAGTAGCACCAGATCGAATGGCTCCGTCTGAATTTTTTGCAAGCCTTCTGTCCCCGAAGTGGCTTCCGACGGGTGATAACCTACCCGTCTGAATATCTCCATCAGGGTGCGCCGAATGCCCGGCTCATCGTCAACGATCAGGATGCGCGCACCCGGAAAAGCAGTCGTGAACGGAGCCATATTGACGCTCATCAGTGCTCCTTGGTGGTTTTTAACCACACGGTGAAGGTCGAGCCTTGTCCCAACTGGCTGGTGACGGTGATGTCGCCATCGTATTGTTTGATCAAGTCATAACTGACGCTCAAGCCCATGCCGGCCCCTTTCTCTTTGGTGGTGAAGAACGGTTCGAAAAGGCGCGCCAGATGTTCGGGAGCCATGCCCTGGCCGTTGTCGGTGAAGCTGACGGCCACGCGCCCGTCATCGACTTGGCGGCCTTCCACGCGCAGCAGACCACTTTCGCCTATGGCATCCACGGCGTTGAGCACCAGGTTCATGAAAACCTGCGCCAATTCACCGTCATCGATCAACACCGTTGGCAGGTCTGCAGGGACAAGGTTTTCAACCCGGATGTTGCGGTGTTGCAGATGTTTGCCTGCCAGGCTCAGCACACGGTTTACCACTACATCGAGTTGGGTGGGGCGGGGCGACCGCTTGGGCTTGCGGGCAAATTCCAGGATGCGCGTGACCAGGCTGATGAGCCGTTGTACCTCTTCGTCGGCCATTTGGATGTACTCGCGCTGTTGCTCTGGCTCCAGGGGGAACAGCAGCATCATCTCCAGGCTGCTGTGGATGGTTTGCAGCGGGTTGTTGATTTCGTGGGCCAGGGCAGCGGCCAGTCGCCCTGTGGCAGCCAGCTTTTCGCTGTGAACGAGCTGTTCTGAGGTCTGTTCCACCAGCCGGCGCTGCTCGCGCTCGGCGGCGTAAAGACGCGCATTCTTGAGCGCAATGCCCAACTGTGTGGCGATGGATTCGTACAGATGCACGTCCTGCTCGGTAAAAGCGTGGGGCTGTTGGTGTTCGACGTTGAGCACGCCCACGATCTGCTCATCTACGTACACCGGCACGGCCAATTCGGAGCACATCTCGACCACGCCCGGAAGCTTATAGTAGTTGGGGATGGCATACGTATCGTGGATCAGGGCGGGTTGCCCGGTGCGAAATACCTGACCGGTGACGCTGTTGTGCATCGGGACACGGAGTGCTTCTGGTTCTGCTACAGGGAGGCCGATGATCGAGGGATGGATCAGCATATATTCCTCTTGCGGATCGGGGAACGAGAAGCTCAGGCCGTGCGGTTGTAAGGTTTGGTGAATGGTTTGGAGCACGTGCGTCACAACGTGATCGAAATCCAGCGAGGAGGCCGCAGCCTGAATAACATCTTGCAAGAGCCGGGTTTCGGTTAACCGGCGGGTAACCTCTTCGTACAGTCGGGCGTTTTCGATTGCTGCGGCTGCCGATCCGGCCAGCGTGTTGAGCAAATTCAGGTCATCTTCATCGAACAGTTTGTCGCCCCAGTTGATGGCTTCGACGACGCCGATGATTTTGTCCTTTGCCACGAGGGGCACGGCTAACAGCGAGCGTGTCTTCAAACCGGTGAGCGCGTCAATCTGGTTGTAGAAACGCGCGTCCTGCTGTGCGTCGCTGATGAGAACTGCCTGTCCGGTGCGCAGCGCCTCGCCGGCGATTCCTGCTGTGGCCGGCATGCGCGTCCCTACGAGCCTTTCGGAGTTGGGGCCTACGGCAGCGGCGAAAATCAGGCTGTCGTCGGTGGGGTCACACAGCAAGACCGACGCGGCTTCTGCTTCGAGTAGCGCGCATGTCTCGTGCATCATCTGCTCCAGCACCTCTTTGAGGCTCAACGTCGAGGTTAAGGCTTGCGTCGTTTTGTTGAGGGCGCGCAACTCGCGGTTGTGGCGCGTGAGCGTTTCTTCGGCTTTTTTGCGCGCGGTGATATCCCGTAAGATGGCCACGACTTGGGAAATTTCGCCGCCAGGCGCGCGCACGGTGAACATCGTGATGGCGATGCTGATGGAACCGTGTTTTGTGGGTTGGTATTCCTCCCCCCTGATTTCGTCCAAGTCCATTGTTGTTTCGAAAGTCGGGACGGTTTCACCCTGGAACGCCCGCTTTAGCATAGCGTTCAAACCCGGTATATTGCTCACGAAGGGATCATGTAAAGGATTGAACTTGCCTACAGTCAGATCGGCGGAAGGGATGCCGAACATGTCCAAAAATGCCTGGTTGATGATAGCCGCCACACCGTCGGGATTAAAGACGGCGATGGGGTAAGGCATTTGCTCGATGATCTGGCTCAAGCGCGCTTCGCTGGCAGCCAGGCGGCGTTCCAGGTCGTGCTTGTTCAACGCCGTCTCGATGGTCGAGCGCAGCGTTTCCATCTCGAAGGGCTTGATGAGATACCCGAACGGCGAGGTCTGCTTGGCGCGCTCCAATGTTTCGGCGTCACCGTAAGCCGTCAGGTAGATGATGGGGATGTCGAACCGTTCGCGCACCTGGATGGCAGCGGAAATGCCGTCCATTTTCCCTTTGAGCCGAATATCCATCAGAATCAAGTGGGGCCGGCTGCGGGCCACCGCTTCCACTACCGCTTCGCCGTAGATTTCATGTCCGGCGATTTCGTAGCCGTTACGTTCCAGGTTCATCTTGAGTATTTCTGCCACGATGACTTCGTCTTCGACTAAAAAAATACGCGCTCTGGCCATATTACTTCCCCTTGTTCCAGGCAAAGGTGATTGCGATGCTCGTACCTTCGTTTTGTTCTATGCTTAGCTCGCCGTCGATCTGGCGCGTCAACATCTTGATGAGCCGCAACCCGAGGTGTGGCGCGGCTTCCAGGGCGATCCCTGGGGGCAGCCCCACGCCGTTGTCGGCGACTTCCAGCCGCAGCCGGCCATCGACATGTTGCAAGGTCACGCGCAGGGTGGGGGGAGCGCCGTGGGCCGATTTCCATGTGGGCGGGAAGGCGTACTTCAGTGCGTTGGAGATTAGCTCGCTGACGATGAGTGCGCAGGGAATGGCGAGGTCGATATCCAGCGTCAGGTCGGCGATCGATAGTTCTACCACGATTCCCTGGACCTGAGCGTTGTAAGTTTCGGTGAGGTAGCGCACCAGCACCTGGAAGTAGAGATCGGCATTGATCCGTGACTCGCCAGGCGTCTGGTAAAGCCGTTCGTGAATCAGGGCGATGGCTTTGATGCGGTTCTGGCTTTCGCGTAGCATTTGCTGCGTGGCGGCGTCTTCGACTGTGCTGAATTGCAGATCCAACAATCCCAAAATTACTTGCAGGTTGTTCTTGATACGATGGTGGATCTCGCTCAGCATGAGTGTCTTCTCGTCCAGCGCCGTTTGGAGTTGCTCCTGATAGTTCTTGAGCGCGGTAATATCGCGCCCTACGCCGACCAGGCCGATAACCTCATTCTCGGGATCGCGTAAGGGTGAAAGCGTGGTCTGGAAATGATGACCATTCACTTCCCACTCGTAGGTAACGCTGCTGCCGGTCGTCAACGCCTGCGTGTTGGCGCTTTCGTGGACGCGCGCGGCTTCCGGACCGAAAACATCACGGGCCGTGCGTCCCAGGAAATCTTTTTCGGTCATCCCCAGGCGCTCCACCCATTGCCCATAGATCGCTGTGTGACGTTGTTCGGCGTCCAAGGAGAAAATGATGTCATCCATCGAATCGACGAACGAACGCAGCCACGCCTCGCTGGCCTGGAGTGCCCGTTCGGCCTGACGGCGTGCAGTGATGTCTTCGCCCACCGCAGCGATGCCGACGATGTCCCGCTCGGGATTGCGGATGACGATATTGTTCCAGGCGATCAATGCACGTCCCTCACCCCGCGCGATGAGAATTTCGTTCTCGTGATGCGCCGGGAAAGTGCCGGTGTGGAAGTTTTCCGCAAAGGTGGCGCGCATCTCGGCGCGGATTTCGGGCGGGATGAAGGTTTCAAACCAGTCGAGGCCGAGGATTTCGTCTCGACTCATTCCCACCAGCGCCAGTCCAAAATCGTTGCAAAACGTGACGCGTCCTTGCAGGTCCAGCATCACCGCAAACAGGCGCACATTCTCCAGCATCTCGCGGAATTTGCGCTCGCTGGCTTCCAGGGCGGCCTGGGAGCGTTTGCGTTCTTCCAGTTCCTGTTGTACCTGGGTGTAAAGTTGGGCGTTATCCAAAGCGATGGCCGCGGCGCGACTCAGCGGCAACAGGCGTTCGATATCCTGGGGACTAAAGGTATCTGTCCGGTCGCTATCTAGCCGCAGCACACCCAGCACGCGCTCGCCTAAGCGAATGGGCAGGGAAATGTGTGCGCGGACCCAGCGTGTTTCCGGTAGGCGTCGCCAGCGCGGGTCAGTGTGGGTATCGGCGACGAGATAAGGTTGCCCTGTCGCCACCAGGTCGGCATTGATGGGGAAGTCGGCCAAGGGCTGGCGCATCCCGGCGATCGCTTGCTCATTGCCATACTCGGCGTAGCCGCGCCAACCTACAATGCGCAATCCATCACCTTCCACCAGGGCGATGTTAGACGCAGTAGAGGGCACCAACCGCTGCGCCTGATGGAGGATCTCGATGAGTACGTCGGAAATATCCAGGGCCGAGGCCAGCGCCAGGGTTACATCGCTTAATGTTTGGGCACGCAGGCGTTGTTCGCGTTCGGCTTCCAGCAGTGCCGCGCGTTCCAGTTCCTGTTGGCGGCGTGCGGTGACGTCCTGAACCAGCGTGGCAAACTGGCCGGGGCGCGGGCTGTAGGCCCATACCTCGTAGTAGCGTCCCAGTTCCGGCACGTAGTCTTCAAAGTATGCAGGCTCGCCGGTAAGTGCCACTTTTCCATAGTCGGCAATCCAGTGTGGATCAATGCCGGGCAGCACGTCCAGTACGGTTTTATTCAGGCATTGCGCGCGGGTGAGGCCGGTGATTTGTTCGAAGGCCGGATTGATTTCCAGGAAGCGATAATTGCACGGGACGCCTTGCGCATCGGTGATGATTTCGTGCAGGGCAAACCCTTCGGTCATCTGCTCGAACAGCAGGCGATAACGCTGCTCACTCTCGCGCAGCGCTTCCTCCACTTGTATGCGCTCGGTCACATCCTGGACCACGCCGATGGAACGGATCGGTTCACCGTCGGCGGTGTACTCGTGGCGGCAGATCTCTTGCAACCATTTGATCCGCCCATCCTGCATCAACAGCCGGTGTGTAATTTCATACGGCGTTTTATTGTGTAACGATGTGGTATAGGCTTGATCGACCATACTGCGGTCGTCAGGGTGAATGACGTTCAGGAAGGTCTCGTAGGAAGCGTCAAAACGCTGGGGGTCAATTTCGAAGATTTCGTAGATGGTATCTGACCAATACAGTCGGTTGGTGGTCAGATCTAACTCCCAGCGACCTAGCCGAGCGATGTCTTGCGCTTCTTTGAGATTCGCTTCGCTTTTCTGTAACGCCTCCATAGCGTGCTTGCGCTCGCTGATGTCGCGCCCGATGCCCACCAGCCCAATGATCTGGCCGGTGGCATCGTGGAGTGGCACTTTGGAGGTGAGTTGCCAGAACGTTCTACCGTCGCGGTTGGTTAGCAGTTCTTCGCGGTCAATCACCGGCTTCCCGCTGTTGAGAACGGTCCGGTCATCGGCCTCGAAACGCGCGGCGACTTCCGGTGGAAATAGCTCTGAATCGGTCTTGCCCAGCACCTCCGCTTCTGGCAGACCGATGTTCTGCAGGTCGGTGCGGTTGGCGAGTGTCTTGCGCCCTTGGGGGTCTTTGGCATAGACGGCAATCGGCAGGTTGTCGATCACAGTGCGCAGAAGCCGCCGTTCTTGCGCCAGGGTCTCTTCCGCGCGTCTGCGTTCGTCGATGAGTGTCTCGCGCTTCAACCGGTTTGCCATCAGCCCGCCGAGCAGGGTCGAAGCTAATGGATATATCGCCAGTACCGGCACGCTGATATTGCGGAGCGTGTGCAAGGCCATTTCCCAGGGCAGGGTGAACATCAGCAAGAGCATGATCAGGTGCGTTACGAGTCCGAACAGATAGAGTTCGGGAAGTGTGATTTCATCCAGCTTTTTCCGGTACATTCGCCGCGCGAGCAGGCCCAGGCTGCCGGTTACCAAAACCGTGGAAACTCCGGGATACACCCCCGGCCCGCCTTGATACAGGCGCAGCCCGCCGGTGATCACCATCGCGACCACGGTGGGAGTGGTGCCGAAGAACAGCCCTGAGATGCTGAGCAGGACGGAGCGGGTGTCAAAGACGAGTCCAGGCAGGAGTACCCACGGAGTCAACATCACGGTGACGCCGATGCCACCGATTATCAGCCCGGCTAACAGCCGGTTCCGAGTGAATTTATCCTGCCCGACGTGCCAACGCAGCGCGAACACGTCGAAGACGAGCACGAGCGACAGCAACAGGGCCGCATTTTGGACTAATCTGAGAAAGGATACCGTATTCATACCTTACTTGCATTATACGCTGGATTTGCCGAAATCGTACACATTATTCGTTACACTTTCGTGACGAAATGTGAGGTTTTTCTTTGTTTGCCTGGCAAAGTGTGCTTGACCTGCGGGAGGACGCTGGCGGGAATCAAACGTGCAGGGCTTGCACATGATAGATGTGCATATCGCCCTTGCCCTTGACGGGTACAAGTCCCAGCGATTCGACGATACACTGGTCTTTGACCCATGCCAGAGCGTCTTCACTAAGGTTGACAGCTTCCACGACTCCATAACTTTGGACTCGTTCGGCGGTGTTGACGGTGTTGCCCCAGATGTCGAACAGGTATTGACGGTGCCCTACCACGCCCGCCATCACCGGACCGATATGGATACCGACCCGGACTTGCCAACCGGCGGGCAACGCCCGGGCCACGGGAATCATATCCAGGCCGCAGCGGATGCAGTTGAGCACAGGGTTGTTCAAGGGCCGTAGCAGCCCGGCGGTTGCCATAAAGGCGTCACCCATGGTTTTAATCTTTTGCAAGCCGTAGCGTAACGCGAGATTCTCGTAAGCCTCGATCAGGGCTTGCAGGTTGGCGAGAATGTCGTCGGGGGTGTGCGTTTCGCAGTAGGGGGTGAAGTTGGCGATGTCGGCGAACAGCACAGCAACGTTGGGATACTGGCGCGGCTGGACGGTGCCGGTGTTCTTGAGTTCGGCGATGATCTCCTGGGGCAAGATCACGTGCAGCAACTCGTCGAAGCGTTGGCGCTCCTGCTCGATGCGTTGCAGATATTCGACTTCCTGATCGCGCAGGCGTTTCTTTTCCAGACAGGCCGCCACGCGCGCCTTGAGCAGGATGGCGTTAACCGGCTTGGGCAGATAATCCTCTGCGCCCAGTTCGATGCACATGGCGATCTTGTCGATGTCGTCCAACACCGAAACCATTACCACGGGAATGTCCTGTAAAGCAGGTTCGGCCTTGAGCAGACGCAAAACTTCGTCGCCGTTGAGTTCGGGCATCTCCATATCGAGGATGATGAGGTCGGGGTGCATCTGGCGGGCCATGGCCAATCCCTGGCGGCCATCTAACGCCCAGATAACGTTGTGGCCGGTCTCGCTCAGCAGGGCTTCGAGGAGGAGCGCTTGCGTGGGGCTATCTTCGACCACCAGGATTGTCTGCTCAGACGCCCCCGGCTGAAACGGATGCGCTCCGTAGCCTACGGACATCATCCCGGTAAGCAAACTGTATCCAACGGTGGTTTCGTTCATGCGTTACAGCCATTCCCAATCGCTGTCCGGCAGCTCGGGCAACACCGGCATTCCCGTGATAATGCCCATTTGCTTCAGCGTATTCACTAACACCGAGTCGGCAAAGGCATCTTTGGGGATGTACTCCAAGGCTCCGAGTTGCAGGCCATGCACGATAGCGGTATGCTCATCGTATTGTGTGAGCATAATCACCGGCAGGGACATCGTCTCGGGCCAGTGCTTCAATGTCTGGCAGACCTGGAAGCCGTCCATATCGGGCAACTGAATATCCAGGATGATGGCGGCGGGTTTCAGGGTGCGTGCCAGGGCCAACCCTTCCGCGCCGGTAGCAGCGTGGGTGACATCCAGGTCATTGATCTCCAACAACGCCCGCAGTGCCAGTGCCTGGGTGGGGCTGTCTTCGATGACGAGGATGGATTTGTTCATGGCGCTCTCACCGGTTCTAATTTTTCCAGGGTGATCTGCACGTTGTTAGCGGGCAGGGTATCCACGGCGAGGTGGTCCACCATCCACTGCACATCACGCAGCGCAGCCGGGGGGATGTGGGTTTCTTTGCCGTCGGTGGTGCTGCATGTGACGCGGACGCCGAATTGTTCCGGGTTTTGGATGCTCTCGATGGCAATCTGCCCGATGCGCAACATGCCCAGGCTCATCGCGTTCGCCATCGAAGAGGTCGCCAGTGAGATGCGGGCCTGGCTGGTGACGTCCATGCCGATGGCGCGGGCCAACTCGCGGGTCTTTTGCCGCGCGTTGATGACGTCGCGGTAGTCGCGGACGATGACCGTGGTTTTGAGCCGGCCACTTTCGCCCAGGTTGCGGCGCACCAAATCCACGAAATCCTGGATGTTGAAGGGCTTGAGGAGATACTCCGTCTCCAGCCGCTCTACCTGCGCTTCCAATTCGGGCGTCCCATAAGCGGTGATGAGGATCGTGCGCGCCAGGAGTTTCTGGCGGTAAATGTAGCGTAGTAAATCCATCCCGTTTGTGCCGGGCATTTTGAGGTCGGTGATGACGACGTCGAAGTGTTCACCTTGCGCCAGGCATTGCAACGCTTCCTCACCGGAGGTGCGTACCCATACGTCACACTCATCGCCCAGGGCGTGTTTTAGCGCATCGCCTAAGGTACGCGCCAGGCGCAGTTCGTCATCCACAATCAGAACTCGTTTCTTGTCCATGCTTCACCTCGTATTCTTCATTAAGTGAGCTATCGTTAGCAACCGCTGGGCGATCTGCGGCGGCGCAAGAATTTCACTGGCCGCTTTACGCACAATGACTTCGTGGGGCATACTGTCGACGACGCAGGTTTTCTCGTCCTGGGCGATGACCCATCCCCCCTGCTGGCGTAATTTTTCCAGCCCTTCGGCGCCATCGTCGCCCATGCCGGTCAATTGGATGCCGACGGCGCGTGGGCCGTACACGTTTGCCAGGGACTTGAACAAGTAGTTGATGGAGGGCCGTAGACCGCGATAGGGTGGGTCTTTGCATAACTCGACGATGCCCGATGTGTTGATCTGCAAATGGCAGTCGTCCGGCGCCATCAGCACACTGCCGGGCTGGGGCGTATCGCCGTGTCCGGCAAGGCTGACGCGCAACGCGGTTTGGGTGTTCAGCCATTCGGCCAGGCCTGGCCCGAAGCCTTTGGTGATGTGTTGCACGATGAGGATCGGCAGCGGGAAGTCTGCCGGCAGCGGCCCCAAAATCGTAGCCAGAGCTGCCGGGCCGCCGGTCGAAGAGCCAATGCCCACGATCTGGGCACGCGGGCGTGTGCCGGCGCCTGGGCCTGTTATCTGCTCGGGTGGAATTGCAGTGTCGGGGGATGCCGATGTACCGGGAGACGGGGCTTTGCGCGCATCGGGGTCCCAGCGTCGCACCACCGCCACTTTGGACATCAAGCGCATGGTTTGCAACACCGTCTCCCAGCCCGCATCGTCGCCGATGGCGGGCTTGTTCACTACCGCCAGCGCGCCCAGGCGCATTGCCTCGAAGGTGAGGTTGACGTCCGAGTACATCAACGTGCTGGTGAGTAACACGATAGGGGTGGGAACCTCGCGCATGATGGCGCGGGTGGCCTCCAACCCGTCCATATCCGGCATGATGATGTCCATCGCGATGATGTCCGGGCGGATACGGCGTGCCAGTCGCACGGCATCTTCCCCGGTCTCGCCTACACCGACGACTTGTAAGCCACCGGCGCTTTCCAGCATAGCCACCAGCAGTTCCCGCGCGGTGCGCGAGTCATCGATCACCAACACGCGAATGGGTTTTGATGTATCACCCGGCGACATCGGCAACCTCCAGAAGGGGAACGCCGACAGACTTTTCTGTGGCAGAGCGGCTTACCTGGTTTAGACTTTCCAGGACGACATTGTAGGCATAATCATCTTTCACGACAAAATCCCGCGCCCCCGATTCCAGGATTTCCATAAACGCCTCTGGCTCATCGTGGCTGGTGAGGACGACTATGGGAATCGCTGCGGTCTGCGGATTGGCTTTCAGTTCCCGGCAGACCTCGAAACCACTCATCCCTGGCATCTCCAGGTCCAAAATGATGGCGTCTGGTTGCTGCGCATCGGCGAGTGCCAAACCCTGGTGACCATCGGTAGCGCACAGAACCGTCAACCCCGCTTCTTCCAGCACACCTTTCAGCGCCAGCGCCTGCACTAAACTATCTTCTATGATCAAAATTGTACTCATCCCTGCCTCCATGCAAGCGTGATAAGTTGTATGTTACAAATCGAAAGCCTTGAAATCCGTTGCATCCGTTTAATCCGTTGACCTGCAAGCCTCAAAATCCGTTGCACCTTTTTAATCCGTTGACCTGCAAGCCTCAAAATCCGTTACATCCGTTTAATCCGTTGAGCTAGATCAACTGCTCGATGGTCTCCAGCAAGTTGTTCTGATCGAAATCGCCCTTGACGATATACGCATCGGCACCGGCCTCGATACCACGCGCTTTGTCGGCGGCTGAAGCCAACGACGTGACCAGGATGACAGGGATTTGTGCAGTACGAGGATTGCTCTTCAATTGTTCGGTCAGCCCGATGCCATCCAGACGTGGCATAGCGACATCGGAGATCACCAGATCGGGCAGGGCGATGTCGGCCTCGATCGCGTTGAGGGCCTCCAACCCATCGGTGGCGACGCTCACATGATAACCGGCAGCCTCCAGGATATTCTTCTCCAGGGTGCGCGTGGTGATGGAATCATCGACGATGAAGATGTGTTTTTGCGGCGCTGCTTCTTGGACGGACGTTGTTTGCACGACCACGCTGCTGCGGCCTTCGTTACGCAAGGCCAGCTTGATCAAGTCCCCGGCATTGAGCACCAACAGCACTGCGCCATCGCCTGTGATGGTGGCTCCGGCGATCCCGGCGAGGCGCTGCACCTGCCGTCCCAGGTCTTTGATGACGACTTCCTGTTCGCCGCGTAGCCCATCGACGATGAAGGCCATCCGTCGCTGCGCGGAGGTGAGCAACAGGACCGTCAAGCGTTCTTCGGTTAAGCGAGATGCGCGTTCGACTTCCAGGCGGGGCAGGCCGAGCACGTCGCTGAGATGCGCCACGCTAAAGGCGGTATCGTTGTAGCGCAGCATCTCGCGGCCACCCACGTGATGGATGTCGCGCGGCGTGACTTCCAGGATGCGCTCGATCGCATTCAGGGGGATAGCGTAGGTGTGGGTCGAGACCTGGACAACGAGTGCACGCGAGCTGGTCAGCGCCAACGGCAGGGTGAGGGTGAATGTTGTCCCGCTGCCGTTGGTGGAGGCCACCTGAATGCGTCCGTGCAGGTCTTCTACGTTGCGCCGGACCACGTCCAGTCCCACGCCGCGCCCGGAGACGTCGGTCACGATGGGGCTGGTGGAGATGCCGAGCGCGAAGATGGCCTCGGTCAGTTCGGACTCGCTCATCGTTTGCGCCTCGACGGGATTGCGCCGCGCCAGGACGCGCCGGATCGCCTCGTAGTCCAATCCCTTGCCGTCGTCGGCGACCGTGATGACGACGTTCTTCTCTACCTGCTCGGCCTTGAGCGTGATTGTCCCGGCGCGGGGTTTGCCCAGACTGGCGCGCGTATCGGGCTTTTCCAGCCCGTGGTCAATGGCGTTGCGCAGCAGGTGGATGAGCGGGTCTTTGAT
>JAIOAS010000079.1 GCA_019873725.1 Chloroflexota bacterium
GTGAAAGATGGCAAAGAAAAAGCAACAACCACGCCTGAAGCATGTCCCAGAGCGCACGTGTGTGGCGTGTCGCGCCCACGGTGCGAAACGCGCGCTGGTGCGCGTTGTACGTTTAACCGAAGGCGGCGTTGTGGTCGATGAAACCGGTAAACAGAAGGGGCGGGGGGCGTATTTATGCCGTCAGCGAGTGTGCTGGAGTCAGGCGCTCTCCCGCGGCGCCCTTGAGCGCGCATTGCGTGTGACCCTGACCGCCGAGGAAGTTGCGGCTTTGCAGGCGTATGCGGCCTCGCTTCCCGAAACGCTGCAACCGGACGTGGCGGATTAACATCCGCGCGTCATTCCGAGAGGCGCAGACGATAGCCGGCTGACAAGCCGGTCAAGGTCGAGAATGACCCTCGGACTACTTTTGAAGGAGGAGGTTTGTGTATGGAACAAAAAGAAGTCACGATTCCAGAGATTATCACGGTGCGCGATTTGGCGGAATTGTTAGGCGAGACGCCCATTAAAATTATCAAAATCCTGATGAGCAATGGCGTGCTTGCCAGCATCAACCAGCAGATTGACTTCGATACCGCGGCAGTGATCGCCAGCGAATTTGGTTTCGAGGCCAAGCAGCCCTATGCAGAACTTGAAGAGGAGAAAGAATCCGAGCTGTCCGCATGGCAAATTTTGCTCTCTGCCGAGGCACCGGAAGACCTTTGTGCCCGTCCGCCCGTCGTCACCGTTTTGGGGCACGTCGATCACGGCAAAACTTCCCTCCTGGATGCGATCCGCCATACGAATGTGGTGGATAAAGAAAGCGGCGGCATCACACAGCATATCGGCGCGTATCAAGTGAAACACAACGGTCGCCGCATCACTTTTCTCGATACGCCCGGTCACGAGGCATTCACCGCGATGCGCGCGCGGGGGGCGAATACCACCGACATCGCTGTGCTTGTTGTGGCCGCTGATGACGGTGTGCAACCCCAGACGATCGAGGCGCTCAACCACGCGCGCGCGGCGCACGTCCCGATCATCGTCGCTCTGAATAAAATCGACAAGCCAAATGCCCGCCCTGAATTTGTCAAGCAGCAGTTGAGTGACCTCGGCCTGGTGCCTGACGAGTGGGGGGGGGATACAATGGTCATTCCCGTTTCTGCGCGGAATAAACTCGGTTTGGAAGATCTGCTCGAAGCGATCCTGTTGGTGGCGGATGAAGCTTGTGTGCAGGCCAATCCCGAACGGGAAGCTGTCGGTACGGTGCTCGAAGGCCGTCTCGACAAACGCCAGGGGCCATTGGCGACCGTCTTGATTCAAAATGGGACGTTACACACCGGCGATGTAGTCGTCGTCGGCAAGACCTGGGGAAAGGTTCGCGCGCTGCAAGATGAGAACGACAAGCGCCATCGTACTGCACCCCCCGCCACGCCCACCGTCATTGTCGGGCTGCACGATGTTCCCGAGGCTGGCGATCGCCTGGAAGTGGTCAAAGACGAGCGCATCGCCCGCGCAATTGCGCAGAAACGTCAGGAAGAGGCGCGGGCTAAAGACCTGGCGCGCACGGTAGTGCGTCCGCTCTCACTGGACGATATTTCCAGCCGTATCCGCGAGGGCCAGGTGAAGGAATTGAACATTGTTCTCAAAACCGATGTGCAAGGCTCGATCGAGCCGATTGTGACCAGCCTGAAGCGGCTGAGCAATGATCAAGTGAAAGTCAACATCATTCACGCGGCTGCCGGCAACATCAACGAGTCGGACATTAACCTGGCGCTGGCTTCGGAAGCGATCGTCATTGGCTTCCGCGTCGATGCGGATGCCTCGGCGCGCCGGATGTCCGATATGGAAGATTTGCCCATTCAACTGTACGACATTATTTATGAAATCGTGGATGATGTGGAGAAGGCGGTAAAGGGTATGCTTGCGCCGGTTTACGAGGAGAAGGTGATCGGCGAAGCGGAAGTACGCCAGACCTTCGACATTGCGCGGGTTGGGCGTGTGGCCGGCTGTTATGTCACAGAGGGTGTTGTCCAGCGCAATGCCAGAGTGCGTGTGTTCCGCAATGGGCAGGTTGTTCACGAAGGCGGATTGGATTCCCTCAAGCGTTTTGAGAAGGATGTGCGTGAGGTTCGTCAGAGCTTCGAATGTGGCATCAAACTGGCCGGTTTTGACGGGGTGGAAAAGGGAGACCGCCTGCAGTTCTTTGTGCTGGAACGGGTGGCGGCGGCTTAATAGCGGACGCCTGCGTCGGGCGTTATTCGCATCGGCGCACGCGTGAGGCATTGGGAGGCGCGTATGGGAAAGAAATATATGGGGCGCGTGAGCGAGATGATCCGCCGGAAACTCACCCAGTTGCTCATCGAAGAGAGCAACGACCCGCGTTTGGAAAATGTCACCATCACAGATGTGGAGGTGAACCGGGATACAACGCGCGCTCAGGTTTTCTACAGTATTATCGGAACGGAAGAGGACATCGCCGTGACGCAGGCAGCGCTCGACGGGGCGGCGGGCTGGCTGCGCAATGAGATGGCGCCGACGCTGCGTTTGCGCAATTTGCCGCACCTCGTGTTCGCCTACGATCCCTCACTGGCGCATGGTGCGCGGATTGAGGAGTTGCTTCACGAATTGCACATCGAGAGCGGTGGTCAGGCAAATGGGGAAGCGGATGACGACAGCATGGACAGCGATTTTATAGACGACGTCTTCGTCGTCGACGACGGTATCGATGACGACGATGACATCTAGGTTGTCAGCAGAGGTACTTCACCACGCGGCGGCGTTGCTTACCCAGCGCCGCCGTCCGTTACTCATCTCCCACCCGCGCCCCGACGGCGACACGATCGGCTGCGCGTTGGCTTTGCGGTTGGCGCTCTTGCAGATGGGCAAAACGCCCGCGCTGGCCTGCGTGCATCCCATACCGGTGAACGTCGCCTATCTGCCGGGCGCCGAAACGTATGTGAGCGATGTCCCCGAAGACGCCGACCTCGACCTCGTCGTTGCCGTGGATATGAGCGACTTGCGCCGTACCGGTGGCATTTACAAAGACAGTTGGCGGGGGAAGGTGCCGCTGCTCGTGATTGATCACCACGCGACAAACGATGCCTTTGGCGATGTCAACCTGGTCGATCCCGACGCGGCGGCGACGGCGCTGCCGATGGCGGCGCTCATCGACGCACTTGGCATCGCCTTGACCGGCGACATGGCGACATGTTTGCTTGCCGCCGTGCTTACCGACACGCGCGGCCTGCGCACATCCAACACCACGCCGGAAGTCTTGCGCTTTGTCGGTCAGTTGATCGAGGCCGGCGGCGACTATGCCGGCGTGATGGAAAACACCCTGGATTCCGTCCCTTACCGGCAGATGCGCGGCTGGGCCGTGGCGCTGGAACGCTTGCAACTCGACGGTGAATTGGCCTGGGCCACCTTCCCGCTGGCCGAAAAGATTGCCCTCGGCATTGAGGACCACGACGACCTCGACCTGGGCAACCTGCTCAGCCGCGTGGCCGAAGCGAAGGTGATGGTGACCTTCCTCGAAATGCGCGATGGCACGGTGAAGGTGAGCCTGCGCTCGCGGCCCGGCTACAACGTCGCGTGGATCGCCAAGGCGCTGGACGGCGGTGGTCATCACCAGGCCGCCGGTTGTTCTGTGAGCGGCGATCTGGACACGGCGCAAGCCCGTGTGCTGCCGCTCGCGCGTGAAGAACTGGCAGCAGGATGCAAGATGCAGGACGCAGGAGAGGATGCAAGCGACTTGTCCAGGCTCAGTAGATCCAAAAATGCTCCAAGGGGATCGTCAGATCCCCGTTCTGGTCTGGATCTGGCGATCCAGGAGAGGATGCAAGCGACTTGTCCAGGCTGAAAGTTGATAGCTGATCGCTAAAGCATGAACGGCTTTCTCATCGTCAACAAACCCGCCGGTATGACTTCACACGACGCCGTCAACGCCGTGCGGCGGATGTCGGGAACCCGCCGGGTAGGGCACGCCGGCACGCTCGATCCCATGGCGACGGGCGTGCTCGTGTTGGCACTCGGCGCGGCGACGCGGCTGGTGCAGTTCATCGACGGCAGTGACAAGACCTACCGCGCCACACTGCGCCTGGGTGAAACGACGACGACCTACGATGCCGACGGTGACCTTGTGGAACGCCGCCCGGTAACGGTGAGTCCGGCAGAGATTGAAGCGGCGCTGGCGGGATTCCGCGGGCCCATCGCGCAGATCCCGCCGATGTACTCCGCGGTCAAAGTCAAGGGGCACAAGCTCTACAAACTGGCGCGACAGGGGAAAGAGATCGAACGCGCCGCACGTCCCATCACGATTTACCGATTGGACGTACTGGCGTGGGCGTTGCCCGACGTGACCATCGAAGTGGTGTGCTCGGCGGGGACGTACATCCGCAGCCTGGCCCACGATGTGGGGCAAGTGCTCGGTTGCGGTGCGCATCTGACCGCGCTTATCCGCACGGCAGCGGGTGACTTTCGGCTTGAGGACGCTTACACATTAGAGGCGCTCGATGAACTGGCGCAGGCCGGACGATTGGCAGCCGCTTTGCTGCCACCGGAAGCGGTGCTCACGGCGCTGCCGGTGATTGCCCTCACGCCGGAGCAGGAGCAGGCGGTGCGCTTCGGGCAGACGGTGATGCTGGATGGCGCGCCCGCTGGGACGTTGGCGCAGGCGCGTGACGCCGCCGGCCGGCTCGTCGCCGTGATGTTCCCGCTTGAACCGGGCGTGTGGCGGCCTAAGATCGTCTTGCCTTGAGTACACGCATCAACACGGAAATCACGGATTTTTCTGAAAAATCCGTAGAATCCGTGAAATCCGTGTTCCATTCTTGCTGAGGTTGCATGCCGGACGTTTATTTCAAGAAAACGATTGATTTTTATCATAGCGGGCACACCTTGCACTTCCAGGTCGCGCAGGATCTGTTCAGCAGCCATCAAATTGACGTGGGCACAGCGCGGCTGCTGCGCACTCTCGCCGACGCTCCGCGGTTTGCCAAAATCCTCGATCTCGGCTGCGGCTATGGCCCCCTGGCGCTGACGTTGAAGGCGCTGTACCCGGAGAGCGTTGTCCACGCGGTAGATCGGGACGCGCTTGCCGTGGCCTACACGCGCCAGAACGCGGCGCTCAACGGACTCGCGGATGTCGAAGTCTACGGCAGTCTGGGCTACGATGATGTTACAGCACACGACTTCGATCTTATCATCTCTAACATCCCCGGCAAGGCCGGCGAGACGGTCATTGCCGGCCTGCTGCGCGATGCCGTCCATTTCTTGAGGCCGGGCGGTCTGGTCGCCGTCGTGGTTGTGGCGGCGCTGGAAAGCGTTGTCGCACAGGCGTTGGACGATCCAGGCATCGAAATCGCCTTTCAGGAAACGCGGGCCGGCCACGCCATCTTTCACTACCGTTTCACCGCCGCCTACCGGGCCGCGCAACCGCCGTTTGCTGCCGGTCTGGCGCGCGGCCTGTATCACCGTGATCTTGCCAGCATCACTGCCGGCACACTGACGTTCCCGATGCAGACGGCGCGCGGCCTGCCGGAGTTCGATTCGCTCAGCTACGGCAGTCTGTTGCTGTTGGACAACCTAGCACGGCTGCAGGGGGCGAAGGTAGAGCACGTGGTCGTCTACAATCCGGGGCAGGGGCATATTCCCGTTGCGGTGTGGAAGCTGTTCAATCCTGCCGCGCTCACCCTTGTGGATCGGGATTTGTTGAGCTTGCGTTATGCGAGTGACAATCTCATTCGGAATGGCTGCTCCGCATCACAGATTGTCATGGCGCATCGGGTTGATTTGGCGCTCGAAGGTGAGGTACAGGCCGCCGGTTTGATTGTCGGGATTTTGCGCGAAGAAGAAGGCCAGGCAGCAGCGGAACAGTTGGCGCGCCAGGCCGCCGCCCTGCTCACCCCTGAGGGGGCGCTCTGGTTAGTCGCCGGTTCGACATCCATCACCCGGCTGGAAAAGGCCATTGAGGCCGGTAAGCAATGGCGGATCGAAAAGCGCAAGCGCGAGAAGGGTATCAGTCTGCTTGTGCTGAGACGGAAATAAAGCGTAAAACGTAAAACGTAAAGCGTAAAGTATAAAACGTAAAACGTAAGAGAATTACGTTTTACGCTTTACGTTTTTGAGGAAGATATGTGGGTAAGACGCGATGTTGAGTCTTTAGCATTAGCAGGCCCGACGGGATTGACCATCGGGGCGTTCGACGGCGTCCATATCGGGCACCAGGCCTTGATCCGGCGTATGGTCGCGGAATCGCATAACCTGGGTTTGCAGGCGGTGGTGCTGACGTTCGATCCACTGCCGCGCCAGGTTTTGGGTCACAACCAACACGGCGTCCTTTCGACCCTGGAAGAACGGCTTGAATTTCTGGAAGCGTTGGGGCCAGATGGCATCATCGTGCAGCCCTTCGACCGCACTGTGGCGCTGATTTCGGCGACGGATTTCGTGACGTGGCTGGTCGAGAAGTTGGGATTGACCGCACTGTGGGTTGGGCCGGACTTTGCCCTGGGACACAACCACGAAGGGAATATCCCATTTCTCCAGGATATGGGGGCGCGCCGTGGGTTTGCGGTGCATGTCTTTGAAGAGAACGTGCATTGGGGCGGACAGCCCGTCCGCAGCAGTCGTATCCGCCGCGCGCTCAAAAGTGGCGATCTCGTCCAGGCCAACGGTTGTCTGGGCCGTCCCTACCGGCTGAGCGGCATCGTCGAACACGGCGATCAACGGGGGCGTCTGCTTGGATTTCCCACGGCGAATTTGCAGATCAACGACGATCAGCTTTTGCCGGCGAACGGCGTCTATATCTGCGCAGCGTATCTAGCCGGTGAACGCTTTGCTGCGATGGTCAACGTTGGCACACGACCCACGTTTGACCTCGCCCTACGCACGGTTGAAGCTTATCTGCTTGACTTCTCGCGCGATATTTACGGGGAGCGCATGCAACTGGGTTTTCTGCACCGGCTGCGCGATGAACTGCGCTTTCCCTCGGCAGAGGCTTTGATTGAGCAAATGCGCGCCGATCATGGCAACACTGTTATGTGGTTGCGAGAAAGGCCTAACAGCAAATATGTTGAGCGATAGGCGATAACACAAATGACAAAAAGAGCAAATGGTTTCTTAACTCGATGGATATATCTTGTTCCAATAACAATACTTGTTATTATGAGTGCCCACATTGCTTTGGATACGCGCTTCGGTTTTCATCCCGATGAGACGATCCATGGGGACGGTATGCAGTATTTTGAATCGCACTGGTGGCCACCCCCCCTCAACTCAGATGGATTGCTCTATAGTCCCGATGGATGGAGTCGAGTTTATAATGGTGAGTTAGTTTATCTGATCTACGGCAAAGTTGCCGCCACACTTAATTCTCTCATCCCAAAAATATTGGGCACAGAAATTTGTGACAAAAGTATAGCTGTGCCCTCGGACGATCTGTCTCCATATCATGTTTTCATGCCTGTAATCTTTCTTAGCAAAAGCTCTGTAAGACAGTATCGGATATATCGCATTCTCAATGTACTTTTGCTCAACATTACGTTGCTTAGTGTGTTTGTATGCAAACCGAGAAATGTTTGGGCACGCATTCTTGGCTTAACGTTACTTTGTGTACCGCAGGTCATATATATTTACTCCTATGCTAACTCTGACGCCTGGGGACTCTCAATAAGCATATTTTTCTTTCTATTCATTTTAACGGCTAAAATTGAAACTGGCAGTATTCGCTACGCAATCACATCTGGCGTATTGGTTGGGTTGTTACTCCTGTCCAAAGAAACTTTTTGGTTATCACTCTCTTGGGGCAGTGTTTTGGCTGGCGCAAAGTATTTTGAAAAAACCAAAAACAATGCTTCGAAGTTATCCTTCAATCAAGGAGTAATTTTTTTTGCCGTTTTTGCTATTATTGTCTTTCTAATCATCACACCGTTAAAAATAATCTACCCTGCTACACAAGGAAATTGGCATACGAAAACAGAAGAAATGCGAGAAATCAGATCTTGGAATGCCTATAAACCGAGTAATCCCATAGCTGCAGGTTATCGCTTGGCCACAAAAAACGAACCAATCAGTACGATCATGAAAAACCAATATTGGTTCAAGACCTCAATGATGAGCTTTTATGGCCTTTTTAGCCACATGACCATCGTTTTGCCAAATTGGATTTATGTCTCTGCTCTTTCAATCGCGCTACTGAATATTGCCTTGACCATTAGCACAACTTGGCTCAAATGGTCCCGGCTGGACCTTATGACAAAAGTACTAGTTGTCTTTGCTCCGTTATCCATTTTTCTGAACATAGCTGCTTCTGTCTATAACTCATGGACATATGACTTTCAACCACAAGGGCGCTATCTCTTCTCTTCTTTAATACCTTTTGCCATTCTGCTCGCAGGAACTGTAGCCGTAGAGAATAAATGGTCTATAATTTTTCGAATGGTGAGTTGGTTAGTTGGGTATGCGCTGTGTCTATATGTCCTTGCCACTTATGCAATCT
Source organism: Chloroflexota bacterium (assembly GCA_019873725.1). Taxonomy (GTDB): domain Bacteria; phylum Chloroflexota; class Anaerolineae; order B4-G1; family SLSP01; genus DSWT01. The sequence goes on from JAIOAS010000079.1 coordinate 8,474, forward strand.
AGTGTTGCCCACAGACTATGAAAATTTGTCCTTGCTTCTCAGAGCCAGACAAGTACCAACCGAGAGTGCGTTAGATTAAAAAAAGGAGAGCATGTCACGGATCGAAAAACTCAACATCGGGATTGTGGGCGCGGCGGGACGGGGGGCGAGTTTCCGCGCCGCCTTCGACGCGCATCCGGGGACGCGCATCCATGCCGTGTGCGACGTGCGTGCAGAGGCGCTTGAAGAAGCTGCGCACGCCTTGGGCGCACTGGAGATGTACACCGACTACGACGAAATGCTGGCGAAGTCCGACATCGACGCCGTCGTCATCGGCACGCCGATGCAGTACCACGCACCGCAGGCGATTGCGGCGCTGGAACGCAATATCCACGTGTTGAGCGAGGTCACGGCGGGCGTCTCGATTGAGGAATGTCGCGCGCTGGTCGAAGCCGCCAACCGTTCGTCTGCCGTGTATATGATGGCCGAAAACTACGTCTATGCTCGCCCGGTTGTGCTGGTCAAGGAACTGGTGCGGCGCGGGCTGTTCGGCGAAGTCTACTACGCCGAAGGCGAATACATTCACGAACTCAAGGCGCTTAACGAGATCACCCCCTGGCGGCGGCGCTGGCAGACCGGCATCGACGGCGTCACCTACGGCACGCATAGCCTGGGACCGATTCTGCAATGGTTCGCGGCGGAGCCGGGCAAACCGGCGGACCGTGTCGTGCGCGTGAGCTGTGAGGGCAGCGGTCATCACTACCGCGATCCGCGCGGTGGCGCCTACGAGAACCAGGATACGTGCGTGATGCTGTGCAAGACTGCGCGCGGCGCGCTGATCAAAATCCGCGTGGATATGCTTTCCGAACGCCCCCACGCGATGCAAAATTACTGTTTGCAGGGGACGAAAGGTTGCTACGAATCGGGACGCGGGCCGGGCGAACGGCACAAAATCTGGTTGGCGGATGTCTGCCCGGACAAGGACACGTGGATCGATTTATTCGACCTGGAACAGGACTACATGCCAGAATTGTGGCGCAATCCGCCCGCAGCCGCGCTCAAAGCCGGACATGGCGGCGGAGATTACTTCGAGGTGCTGGATTTCGTAAACACCATCGTCAAGGGCGCGCCATGTCCCATCGGTATCCACGAAGCGATGGACATGACACTGCCGGGTCTGGTGAGCCAACTCTCCATCGCCAACGGCGGCGCATGGATGGATGTGCCGGATTCCAGGCTGTGGTGAGAAGGAACCGCGAATGTCTGCATTCGCAGAATCCACGCGAATCGTCGCTAATTTTTTATACCAGGCGCAGGCATACCCCCCGCTGGATTACAAATCCACGTACTCCGCCCGGATCAACGCCTCATCGGGAATTTTGAGTGCCTTGAGCAGTTCGCCGATAAGCGCGGCTTTGCGCTCTGCGTCTTGCCGTGACCAGGTGCGGCTTTTGATCTCCAGGTACGAGCCGCCGTCTTCCGGTTTGATGATCTGATCCAGGTTGATCGCAAAATCCGTGCCGCCATAGCGGATGTGATAGCGGCGGCGGGTTTTGTGGATCTCGATCACGCGCTGCGGCTTGAAATACTCGTGATAGAAGCGCCGGCTGCGCGTCGCCGGCGCATCGAAGCGCGCGCGGGAGAGCAGCACCGAGCACTCGTACTCGCGCTCTTTGGCCGTCGTCGTCAGGGTGAGGCGGTAGATCACGTCGATCAGCTCGTTGGTCTCCAGGTGGCGCACCTCATCCTCGCGGTAACGCAGGCGGCTTTCCTCTTGATCATCGAAGATGAAGTAGGTGTCGTATTGCATGCGCTGGGAGCCACGCAGGAAGGTGATGTCGGGTGAGGCGTGCAGGCGCAGTTTCAGCGCCGTCAGGTCGTCGCTGCGCACCTTCACCTGCACCTCGAAGGTTTTATCCTGTGCTACCCCGCCGATGGCAACGAGTTTGTTGAGCACACTTTCCTCGCGGCGGATGAGGAAGGTATCGATTTTCTGTGCCAACGCCGATGTCTCTTCGCGCAACGCCTCGACGTCGACCGTGAGCAGGCGGCGGTCGCGCATCAACCACGCGCCGTTGACCATCACGTGCTGCACATCTTCCTGGTTCATCGCGTAGACCAGACGGCCGTAGATGCTATCGGCGAAGTGGCGGAAGTAGGGCATGTGGCGCGCGTCGTCCATGGAGATGACGATCAGGTCGGCGCGCTTGCCCGCTTCCAGCGACCCGGTGAGGTGGTCGATGTGCATCGCGCGCGCGCCCATAATGGTTGCCATCTCGATCACCTGCCGCGCCGGCAGCGCCGTCGGGTTCATGGTGGAGACTTTCGCCAGGAAGCTCGCCAGGCGCAGCTCCTCGATCATATCCAGGTCGTTGTTGCTCGCCGCCCCGTCGGTGCCGATGCCGACGTTGACGCCCATTTCCAGCATCCGGCTGATGGGCGCTATGCCACTGGAGAGCTTCATATTGCTGCTTGGATTGTGCGCCACACCGACGTTGTAGTGTTGCAGCGTGCGGATTTCGCCCTCGTCCAGGTGGACGCAGTGCGCGGCAGTTGTTTTGGCCTCGAAGACGCCCCATTTCTTCAGCCAGGGCACCGGCGGGATACCGTACTCCTTGCGGTGATCTTCCACTTCCTGTGCCGTCTCTGCGATGTGGATGTGCAGTGGCGCGTCGTATTCCAACGCCAGCCGCACGGCGGCCTCCAGCAGGTCGGTGGTGATGGTGTAGGGTGCGTGTGGCGCAATCGCGGGGACGACGAGCGGATGACCCTTCCAGCGCATCAGAAAATCGCGGGATCGCGCCAACCCTTCTTCGTAACTACTTGCGTCTGGAGTTGGGAAGCGCAGCACGCTCTGCGCGCACACTGCCCGCATCCCGGCCTGTACCGCTGCGTCGGCGACGGCTTCTTCAAAGTAGTACATATCCATAAACGTCGTCGTGCCGGAGCGGATCATCTCGGCGGCGGCTAACTGCGTGCCCATCCAGCAGAAATTCGGGTTGACGAAGTTGCCTTCCACCGGCATCATGTAGCCCATCAGCCACACATCCAGCCGCAAATCATCGACCAGCGCCCGCAGCAGGGTCATCGGCGCGTGGCCGTGCGTATTGACGAACCCCGGCATCACCACCGCGTTGCCGGCATTCACGTGCTCTTTGGCGGTGTAGGCGGCAATCAACGTGTCGCGCGGGCCAACGGCCACAATGCTATCCCCCTTCACCGCCACTGCGCCCGGCGCGTGGACGTCGTAAGTGGGATTCATCGTGATGACGAAATCTGCGGTAATCAGCTTATCCACAGTTATTTTTGGTTCATCGGTCATGGCGACTACCTCCTGGTGTTTGATCCATCATAGCACAGAATTGAGACTACAAAAGTCTCACGTGGATTTACTGAGACTTTTGTAGTCTTGCAGCTTAATTCTGGTATAATCAGCCATGGAGGTAACGCTATGGCCGTGAATATGACCTTGCGGGAACAGATTTTGATGCGCCTGGTCGAGGTAATCGATCCAGAGACCGGCGTTGATGTGTTGCGCATGCGCCTGGTGGAGGACCTGACCGTTGATGAGGCGACGGGCATCGTCACCTACACTTTCCGCCCCTCCTCGCCCCTGTGTCCGATTGCGTACAGCCTGGCCTTAGACATCAAACGCGCCGTCGCCAGTGTCGCGGGCGTGCAGGGGCAAAAGATCACGGTCGACGGGTACGTCAAGGCGTGCGAACTGACCGAAATCATCAATCAAGAGGAGTAGTAATCGGAAATCAGTAGCGAGGTCAGGCAGTCTCTCAATCACTCGTTACCCGTTACCTACTTACTCATTACCAATTGAGGTGAACAATGCCGATTTACGAATACAGTTGTCCGGAATGTGGTAAACGCTTCGATGCGCGTCGCGCGATGAAAGACGCCGATGCGCCGATTACCTGTCCTGTTTGTGGCGCAAATACGCCTAAGCGTGGGCTGTCCTTGTTCTTTGCGTCCAGCAGCGGTAGCGGCGTGCTCAAGGGCGCGGGAGGCAGCGGTGGAGGCTGCGCCTCGTGCAGCAGCAGCTCCTGCGCTTCCTGCGGCGGACATTGACGTCCTCAAACCTGACAGGTCTCAGAAGACCTGTCAGGTTTGAATAGAGGAGCCCGCTATGCTCTACACCCGCAGTGTGTTGGAAGACATCGAGGACCGCTCGCTTGCGCCGTATGGGTTCCGCAGCCGGGATTCGCGCGGGCGCGCCTATCCCCAGGATGAGCCGGGGTATCGCACATGTTTTCAACGCGACCGCGACCGCATCCTGCATTGCACCCCGTTCCGCCGCCTGGAATACAAAACGCAGGTGTTCGTCAATGACGAGGGCGATTATTACCGCACGCGGCTGACGCACACGCTCGAAGTCACACAGATTGGGCGGACGATGGCGCGCGCGCTTGGTGCCAACGAGGACCTGGTAGAAGCGATCTGCCTGGCGCATGACCTGGGCCATCCGCCTTTCGGCCACGCCGGCGAGATAACGCTGGATCGGCTTATGGCCGACCACGGCGGCTTCGACCACAACAAGCAATCCCTGCGCATCGTGGAGCGATTGGAATGTCGCTATCCGACGTTCGCCGGCCTGAACCTCACTTGGGAAGTCCGCGAGGGCATCGTCAAGCACGAGACGGAGTACGACGTCGCCGATGCCAGCCGCTACGACCCCGATAAGCGGGGCACAGTGGAGGCGCAACTGGCGAACCCCGCCGACGAGCTGGCTTACACGGCGCACGATTTGGATGACGGCTTGCGTTCGGGATTGCTCGCCCCGGAAGAACTGGACGGCGTGGCGTGGTGGGAATTCCTGAAGGAGAACCTGGGCTGGGACGGGCGCGGCTTTGACCGGCTATGGCGGCATCGCATGGTGCGCCGTCTGTTGGGACTGCTGATCACCGATACGATTGAGGAAACCGCGCGGCGCATTGAGGCGACGGGTGTGCAGTCGCCGGACGATGTGCGCGGGTTGCCGGAAAACGTCGTCGCTGCCTCGCCGGAGACGCACGCGATGACGCGCGAGCTAAAACGCTTCCTCTACGAGCGCCTCTACAACCATCCCCGCGTGGTGCGGATGCAAATCAAGGCCGAACGGATTCTCACAGCGTTGTTCGAGGCGTATCTGGCGGAGCCGGGGCAATTGCCCCGCGAAGAACAGGCCAAACTGGGGGAGCGTTCCCTGCACCGTGTCATCTGCGACTACATCGCCGGGATGACCGACCGCTACGCGCTGCAGGAATACGCAAAGATGTTCGATCCGTTTGAAAGGGTTTGATTGACTTCAGCCACTAGTGCTCAACATTGACAGGCCACATTTGCACTTGCTGAGAGCGTAACAAGATCAGTGCGTCTCTGGCGTTGTGAGTAAATGCAAGCTTCAATCAGGGTAACGATCGAGGTAGAGCCATAAATCCCTGAGGAATTGAGATAATGATAAGCATAACCCGCCGCGCGGCTGCGGGGAAAGCCCCTTTGCCAGCAGACTATCTGAAAGCGCGTTGTTCCTCGGCCGGCACGCGCGTAAGCGCAGTAGGGTTGATGCACTGTTGGGTGGCTTCTGGACCTACGATTTCTGTATCCGCAATTGGAATACTATCTAAATACAAGGTGTCAGGACAAAAGTCTTGCCCACTAGACCATTGAACACTTCCCAAAAAGGGTTTCACCGAGTTAAATAGACTCCGATCACGTAAATCCCGAAAAATGCCTCGGTCCAAATAAGGTTTGACATCAAAAACTCGTACTTCACCATTTGTGAAAGATAGCGTGAGGGTATAATCGGGATTCGGTTTAACTGTTTTTACTCTTGGATACATCATTTCCTCCCACTTACCGCAAAGGCTCAATCTTGAAAACGGTATTGCCCTCACTGGCTAGTGTCCAATCGGCCATCAATTCATCGCTGTGAATTTCAATCCACGCTTGCACCAAGCGTAATTTATTGGTTGGGAGTGTCCCCTCCAACAGCTCACCTTCAGGAATAGCAATGATTGCTTCTTGTTCCTGATACTTGACATGAATATGCGGCCGATGATGTTGTCGCTTATCAAAATAATACATCGAGATAATGATGCCGTAAAACATGGCGATAACTGCCATTTACTACCTCTTAAATTTCATTTGATGTATGCCCTGGCTTCATGTTTCATCTTCTACCGCCCAACGGAACAATTCTTCTGACAGCTTCACATAACGTGGGTGCTTTTCCCATAAGTAAATGAAAGGCGCAATGTCTACACCAATCTGTTTGTGGCGACGTAGGGCCTGTGTCAGGGTTCCCAATTAGCCCGCTCCTGTTCGAGGTATGCATCCACATCGATTTGTTGCCAGAGTTCAGCGCCCATACCGACCAGGGATAGCATATCAACAGGCGCGCTCTCACGTTCTTGCTGCGTGCGTACCTGTACAATCAACCGTTCGATCAGGCGCAATTGATCAACTGCGGACAATCTTGCCGTAAGATCAAGAACTTGCTCTAGTTTATCGATAGCTATGGTCATTTATTGCCTCCCAGATAGCTATCTACATTATATCCCAGATGCTTTGGTGACACAATCATCAGTTTTCAGATGTCGTTCGCTTTTAGCCCTGCCTCGATTTCCGCCATCAGCGCGTCCAGCAGTTCCGCCTCCGGCACGGTCCGCACGATTTCACCTTTGCGGAAGATGACGCCCTTCCCCTTGCCGCCGGCCAGTCCGAAATCCGCCCCCTTCGCTTCCCCCGGTCCGTTGACTACGCACCCCATCACCGCTACCTTGATCGGCTGTTCGATGGCTTTCAACCGCTCACTCACCTGCTGGGCCAGCCCCACCAGGTTGATTTCCGTGCGCCCGCAGGTGGGACAGGAGATCATCACCGGGCCGCGTTGGCGCATGTTGAGCGACTTGAGGATTTCGTAGCCTACCTTCACCTCATCCACCGGGTCACCGGTCAGCGAGACCCGCAGCGTATCGCCCAGGCCCATGTACAGCAACACGCCCAGCCCCACGGCAGAGCGGATCGCCCCCACGTCGGGCAGCCCGGCCTCGGTGATGCCCAGGTGCAGCGGATACGGCGTCAACTCGGCGATGCGGCGGTACGCTTCCACGGTGGTGGGCACGTCGAACGACTTGACCGAAATCTTGATCAGATCGAAGTCCAGGTCTTCAAGAATCTTCACGTGGCGCAGCGCTCCCGCGACCATCTTATCCACGGTTGACAGGGTGGGGTCCTCGTCCAGGTCTTTGGGCAGCGACCCCGAATTCACGCCGATGCGGATGGGCACCTGGCGTTCCTTCGCCTTGCGCACGACCTGCTGTACGCGCTCCTCCGCACCGATATTGCCGGGATTCAAGCGCAGCCCATCCACGCCTGCGTCCAGCGCCGCCAGTGCCAGCCGGTAATCGAAGTGGATGTCGGCGATCAAGGGGATGTGGATGCCCTTTTTGATGGCGGGCAGCGCCTCGGCGGCGACGCGATCCGGCACGGCAACACGGATGATCTCGCAGCCGGCCTCTTCCAGCGCGTGAATCTGGCGGATGGTGGCCTGCGCGTCGCGCGTATCGGTGTTCGTCATCGATTGCACCGTCACCGGCGCGCCGCCTCCGACCACAACCCCACCGATGCTAATAGGTTTTGAAATTCTCCGCATAGTTGTGCTCCTTGTGTGTTATGGGTAATGGGAAATGAGTAATGAGAAACGAGTAAAGAGTAAAGAGTAATGAGTAATGAGAAACGAGTCTTGTCCTCTTCACTCTTTACCCTTTACTCTTTACTCTTTACTCTTTACCCATTACTCGTTACTACTCCCCCAACCGTGTGCGTGGCGACGACGAAGGGATAGCGCGGTTTGAGCGTCTCGGCGATGGCGCGGGCTTGCGCGGCGGTTCTGGCGATGCCGAACACACTCGCGCCCGATCCCGACAGCAGTGCAGCCTCCGCACCGGCTTCCATCAAATCGCGTTTGGCCGCGGCGATGAGCGGGTATTCGTCCAACACCGTGCGCTCGAAATCGTTGTGCAGGCTGGCGATGATGCCGTCGAAATCCTGGTGTTCGATGGCGGCAATCATCTGCGCGCTCTTGTCGGCGAACGTGAGTTCTTCTACCTTTAATCCTTCGTAAGCGGTGCGCGTCGAAACGAAGATGCCGGGGTTGACGATGACGAGGGGCAGCTTTGGCGGGGCGGGCAATGGCTCGACGATTTCCCCCCGTCCCGTCGCTAGCGCCGTGCCACCCAGGACACAGAAGGCCACGTCCATGCCGATTTGCTGGCTGATCTCGAATAGTTCCGTCTGCGACAATCCCAATTGCCAGAATTGGTTCAGTCCAACCAGCGTCGCGGCGGCGTCGGCACTGCCGCCACCCATCCCGCCGCCGACGGGGATGCGTTTGACGAGCCTGAATTTGACGCCGCGATCCACCGCACAGTGCTCTTTGAGCAGCGCAGTGGCTTTCCAGATCGAGTTGCGTGCATTGAGCGGTACGGTGCGATTCTCACAAGTGATGCTGATGCCCGCATGTGCGTCGTTGATGGTGATGGTGTCACATAGCCCCGTTTGTTGCATCACCGACTTGATCTCGTGATACCCCGATGGCAGCCGCCGGAGGATTTCCAGCGTCAGGTTGATTTTTGCATAAGCGTTGACGGTCAGTTCAGTCATAGGGTCTGTAGTCCAAAGTCGAAATCCGTTTGAATCCGTTAAATCCGTTGACACAGGCTGACGATGGCGAACGCCTGAATCCCCTCACCGCGCCCGAAGGCGGTCAGGTTCTCGCCGCTGGTGGCGTTGATGCCGATTTGCGATTCCGCGATGCCGAGCAACTGCGCGAGGCTCTGCTTGATAGCATCCGACCAGGGTTCAATGCGCGGGCGGCGGCCTTCGACGCTGACGCCCAGGTTGTTGATGACGCAGTGCTTCTCCGCCAGCATTTGCAGCGGGATTTTCAGATACTCGCGGCTGTCGGTGATGCCGTCTTCCAGGCAGAGCTTATCGCAGTAATACCCGATCGAGCGCCCGCCGACGGCCTGCGTGAGCGCGTTGAAGACCGCGTGCAGGATCACGTCCGCGTCGGAGTTGCCCTTCAGTCCGCGCTCGCCTGGAATCACGACCCCGCCTAACACCAATGGCTTGTCGTCCCCCTCCTCCACAAAATGATGGCTATCCTGTCCAAACCCGACGTAGAACATTCTCCCTCCCTTGAAAGTGTCAACGGATTCAACGGATGAAACGGATTGAAAAGAAAAAAATCCGTTAAAATCCGTTCAATCTGTTGACAGATTAACATGCGCGTGAAGTAGCGCCTCAGCAATCGCCGGATGAAACGGATTGAAAAGAAAAAAAATCCGTTAAAATCCGTTCAATCCGTTGACAGATGAACATGCGTGTGAAGTAGCGCCTCAGCAATCGCCAGGTCTTCCGGCGTGGTGATTTTGATGTTGGCGTAGCTGCCCGGTGTGATTTTGACCACTCCGCCCAGACGTGTAACCAGTCCGGTATCGTCGGTGCTTTGCACGCCGTCGCGCGCGGCGACTTCGTAAGCCTCCCGTATTATAGCAGATCTGAAGCCTTGCGGCGTTTGTACCTGCCACAGCGTACTGCGATCCAGTTGTGCCTCGATGAAGCCCTCCCGCGCGCACACCGTTGTATCCTTCGCCGGCACGGCGACCACCGCGCCGCCGTATTCCGCCGCGTCGCGGATGACCGCCTCGATCTCCCGTTGCGCGATGAGGGGGCGCGCGCCGTCGTGGAGGAGCACGATGTCGCACTCGCCTGCTGCACGCAGCCCGTTGTGCGCCGACGCCTGGCGCGTCTCACCGCCGAGCACCATGCGGTTAACCTTGCCGATACCGTATTCGGTGATAAGCGCCTGATATGCCGCCATGTTCTCCGCGCTCGTCACCAGCACGATGTTGTTGATGACGGCGCAACACTCGAAGGCCAGCAGCGTGTGAACGATGACCGGCTTGCCCGCGAGTAGCAGCAAGTGCTTGTTGACTTCGGATTTCATCCGGGTGCCGCTTCCGGCGGCGAGGATAATGGCAGTGATGTGCATGAGAACTCCTGCGAAATCACAATGCTACACGTATCTTCGCGCATTCACGATAATGTGTTCGACAGGGAGGAGATACATCATCCTGGAATTGAGTAGAGATGATCTTAAACGGGGATGGCTTCTTTTTGAATGATTTCTTGCCAGAATGGGCTTATCTTACCCGTCGTAATTTCACCTGGCGTCCACCCTTGCGCCTGAATCGGCAACAACAACCGTGCAGCAGCCACGCCAAGCAATTCCAGACGTTCCCGGCGACTTAGCGGCGCCCAGTCCGGTGAGATGATGATGAGATCAATATCACTACCTTCGCTTGCTGTTCCATGACGCTGTGAGCCATAAAGCAGAACCTGCTGCTGGTGAATCCCAGATTTCTCCAACGATTCCCGAAATCGTTGAATCTGCGTGATCAGTTCCATACTTGGCGTAGCCATTCGATGATCTCCTCTGTTTGCTGCAAATAAGACTTGACAACTGATCTGGGGTATTCCTGAAGCGCTTGCTGGAAATCATCGGGATACCGTATTAGCGTACTCGCGTTGTTGATTTTACCTAAGAATTCCAGATAAGCATCTGGCAATGTCAACGCGCTGCGACTGACCAGGTAAATCAGATCATGGGTACGGGGTGGAATTGTTTGTAGATTTTCTGTAACATGCGCTTTGAGCATCTTTTCAAGCGCCAGATGACACATAAAGACGACATAGAGGTAACGCCTGGTTGTAAGCATGTGCTTTGCTGTTTCCAGGTCATAGAGAGCTGAATCTATCCAGTTCTTTGTGTCCGGGCGCATCGATCTTCCCAGTAGTTGCCTGTTGGTACTCTTAGTTTAAGATGACTATCTTCAAAAGTCAACCATGCCTTGAAGCCACCTCATCACCCGTTCAATCGCCGCATCCGGCGTCGAAGCCCCTGCCGTGATGCCGACTTTCTCCGCACCCACAAACCACGCCGCGTCCAGCTCATCCGCCGTGGCGATGCGATACGTGCGCGGGTTGACCTGGGCGCACACTTCCGCCAGACGGCGACTGTTGGAGCTGTGCGCTTCACCGATGACGAGCATCACGTCTACCTGCCGCGCCGTCTCGACGGCGGCAGCCTGGCGCTGCGCGGTGGCGTTGCAGATGGTGTTGTGCGCGCGCAA